>CAUWJW010000030.1:0-16275 GCA_963558985.1 uncultured Clostridia bacterium
CATATGTGGTGATTGTTACGGAAAAAGTGTACCCCTTTGGAACACCCACCGGCTGTTTTAGCTGAAGTGTGTGATAGCCGGCATAAGGAACCGAAAAGGTTTCGGAATATTTTTTAGCACCTTTCGTCGGATCTGAAACAGACGGGTTTAAGCAAATCGACACATTTACTGTAGAGTCTGCTGCATTTGTATAAGTTCCTACTGCCTGAATCACTTCGTCTTTTCTGGCAGTAAACCTGTTGGCTGCCGCCACCTTCCTATCGGAACTGAATTGAGCATCTCCGGCCCCTACACCATCATACTGATAAACCGATGTATATTCATGATTTACACCGCCTTTCCGGTATGTTCTTGGCTCTGCTTCAAAAAAAGTAGCATCACAGATGCTTTTATCATAATAAGACAAATAAAAATATCCCTTATTTCCCCACGCGCTCCCCCAACTGTTTTTCACAATCCAGGCACCGTTTCCGGGCGGTTTGGATAAAAAATTATTTTTCGAAAAGTTATCATCCCAGCCTACAATGGCAACCTCATGATTTGCAATGGCCTGGGAGCTGCAGTAATAAGAAGTCTTTCCTTCACTTCTGTTCCAGTAGCGCTCACTGTCGAAATAACTTACATCAACAGCTCCCTTTGTCGTCAGATACTGCTTGATTGCTTTTTTCCCTGCTGCCGTTTTAGGACTTGGAAGAAAATCCGCATTTTTCAAACGGATATCCGAAATATTGCGAAGGTTCGAAGATAAAGATGTCGCGGTCTGCGCCCTGCTTTCATCCACTGCACCAAACCAGCGGGCTAAAGTGGCTGTAGAAAAATCCCGCATGCCTCCCTCTCTGTATGGATTGCCTGTTTCTGCAGCAAGAAAAGTGTCTTTTCCCGCATAGGAACTCTTCCCATTAGAGTTGGCGCCATGATAAGTAAACCAAGTTAAATGATTTTCCGAAAGATCTAAAGCTTTTTTATCTGCATGATTTGCCATCAAAAGACTTGATTCCAAAGATGCAAGTGCACCGTAGGCCCAGCAATTATCACTGTTTTTCTGGTTTTTTACTGACGTTGTGCCGCCCAGATCCACCAAAGAAAAAACCGGCTTTGCACTTCCCTCCTCAGACTGTAAAGAAGCCGCCTTCTTTGACTGTAAGACAGACTCGTCTTCTCTTTGAAATCGAACCTGTCCGTTAATTCTCTCCATTTCCCCTGTTTTTTGGAGTATGAAATCTTCCGTTGCATAAACAGCTCCCCCTCCTGCTGCAGTTATAAGCATGGAAGCTCCAACTGCAAGTGCGATCAATTTTCGTCTCATAAATCTCCATTCCTCCTTTTCTCGTTAATATCTTATTATATCAAAAAAAGGGTATCTATGCAGTATTTTTCCCAAGAAAAAAGCTGCCTGGCGGCAGCCTTTTCACTGTTGTTATTTTGTCATTAATTTGCATACTGCATTCGAAAATGCTACAGGATCTTCTACCGGAAGTCCTTCGATTAAAAGCGCCTGATCATATAACAGTTTTGCATATTCTTTGACAGCTTCTTTATCCTGTGCATATGTATTATTCAGAGCCTCTAAAACAGGATGCTTTGCATTGATTTCCAAAACACGCTCAGCCTTTACTTTTTCATCTACCGGCATAGAGTTAAGCACTTTTTCCATTTCAATGGAAAGTCCTCCCTTTGCAGCCAGACATACCGGATGGCTCTTAAGGCGCTGAGAAAGTCTTACATCTGCCACTTTTCCGTCAAGTGCGTCTTTCATAAATTCCAGAAGTTCTTTGCTTTCTTCTGCTTGTTTCTCTGCAGCTTCTTTTTCTTCCTGGCTTTCTTCAATCTCCAGATCATCTGCTGCAACGGATTTAAATTCTTTCTCATCATAAGAATGGAGCATCTGAAGTGCAAATTCATCCACATCATCAGTCAGATACAGAATTTCGTATCCTTTTTCTTTGAGAAGCTCGTTCTGCGGCAACTTGTCAATCTTCTCTACAGAATCTCCACTGGCAAAGTAAATATATTTCTGTTCCGCTTTCATTCTGGAAACATATTCTGATAAAGTCACCAGTCCTTTCTCACTGGAAGAGTAGAACATGACCAGATCCTTGAGAACCTCTTTGTGCATGCCGAACTGATCGTAAAGACCGAATTTCAGCTGCAGACCGAAGTTCTTGAAAAAGGTTACATATTTCTCGCGGTCAGTATGGAGCATATCCAGAAGCTCGCTCTTGATCTTCTTTTCCAGTCTCTGCGCGATTGCTTTCAGCTGTCTGTCGTGTTGCAGCATTTCTCTGGAGATATTCAAAGACAGATCCTGAGAATCCACCAGTCCTTTTACAAAGCTGAAGTAATCAGGAAGGAGATCTGCACATTTATCCATAATCAGAACACCGGAAGAGTAAAGCTGCAGACCTTTTTCATAGTCTTTTGTATAGTAGTTGTACGGAGCCTGTCCCGGAATAAACAGAAGGGAGGTATAGCTTACAACACCCTCTACATTGCTGTGAATCACTTTTGCCGGATCGGTAAAGTCATAGAACTTCTCTTTATAGAACTGATTATAATCTTCATCCTTCAGCTCGCTTTTGCTCTTTTTCCAGAGAGGAACCATACTGTTGAGTGTTTCCAGTTCTGAGTAGGATTCATATTCCTCCTCACTTCCCTCTTTCAGTTTCTGCTTTTCTACCATCATTTGAATCGGGTAGCGGATGTAATCGGAATATTTGCGGATCAGACTCTTAATCTTGTAAGTATCCAGATATTCGCTGTATTTTTCATCCTCTGTATCTTCCTTCAGAGTCAGGATAATCTCTGTCCCGTTTGCTTCTTTTTCACAGGCTTCAATGGAGTATCCGTCTGCTCCTGTTGATTCCCATTGGAAAGCTTCCTCTTCGCCATAAGCTTTACTGCGTACTGTCACCTGCTCGCTGACCATAAATGCCGAGTAAAAGCCTACACCGAACTGTCCGATGATGTCAATCTCATCTTTTTTCTCAACTTCGGTTTTAAAATCTAAAGATCCGCTCTTTGCAATGGTTCCCAGATTTTTCTCCAGCTCTTCTTTGTTCATTCCAAGACCATTGTCAATGATCTTCAATGTACGAGCTTCTTTATCAGGTTCGATCCGAATGGAAAAATCTTCCCTTGAAAGCCCTGTATTGCCTTCAGTCAGACTGCGGTAATATAATTTGTCAATGGCATCACTGGCATTGGAAATAAGCTCTCTGAGGAAAATCTCCTTATGGGTGTAGATAGAATTGATCATCAGATCCAAAAGTCTTTTTGATTCAGCTTTAAACTGTTTCTTTGCCATAGTCTATTCTCCTTTAATTAAAAATGTTAGCACTCACTTGTAACGAGTGCTAACATTACTATACATCAACTACATATGGAAATCAAGGGAAAATAGAAGTTTTTTTGTTCTGCTCTATTATTCCCAGATATAATTGTCAATCAGCCGCGTTTTTCCAAACTTAACTGCCACTGCAACAAGTGCCGGCTTTTCCAGTGTTTTCACCGGCTGCAGAACTTCCCAATCTACAAATTCAGCATAATCGATTTTTGCAAGAGGACTGCTGCTGATGGTTCTGACCAGTCCTTCCCGAAGAACTTCCACATTCCTCTCTCCCTTTCTGATTGCCTCTTTTGTCTGCTCCAGTGCCTGAGAAAGTACCACTGCCTGTTTCCGCTCTTCCTTTGAAAGGTAGGTGTTCCGGGAACTCTTTGCAAGACCATCTGCCTCTCTTACAGTAGGACATCCTACTATTTCTACGTCAAAATTCAGATCTCTCACCATCTTTTTGATAACAGCAAGCTGCTGTGCATCTTTTTTTCCAAAGTAAGCGCGATCCGGTGCTGTAATATGAAACAGCTTGCCTACTACTGTACAAACGCCCCGAAAATGCCCCGGCCGGTCGCTACCGCAAAGACCATCGGTGATCGTATCCATATCAGTATAAGTAAAAAAGCGAGGCGGGTACATTTCTTCCGGCTCCGGATGAAAAATCAGATCTGCACCTGCCTGTGCGCATACTTTGCTGTCTCTTTGAAAATCACGGGGATATGTTTCTAAATCTTCATTTTTCCCAAACTGCAGCGGATTTACAAAAATACTGACTATAGTTCTGTCATTTTCCTCTGCGGAACGGCGAATCAGGCTTTCATGTCCTTCGTGGAGAAAACCCATTGTGGGTACCAGACCTACAGTCAGTCCCTGCTTTTTCCACTCTTTTACGGTTTCTCTCACATCTTTTATCCTTTGTGCTGTCTTCATTTTGCTCCTCTTAATACAGTTTGTCTAATATATCATCGTCCATTTTAAAAGTATGTTCCTGCGCCGGGAAGGTTCCTTCCTGTACTTCTTTAATATAATCGGAAAAAGCACCCTGCACAATCTCTCCTACATTGGCAAATTTTTTCACGAATTTAGGAGTAAAGTCACTGAAAAGTCCCAGCATATCCTGATAAACAAGTACTTGTCCGTCGCAGCCCGCTCCTGCTCCAATTCCAATGGTCGGAATAGAGATTTCCTTGCTGATTCTGGAGGCAAGCTTTTCCGGCACACATTCCAGTACAACAGCAAAAGCGCCTGCTTCTTCTACTGCTCTTGCTTCGTCCAGCAGCCTCTGCGCAGCTTCCTCACTTTTTCCCTGCACTTTAAATCCGCCAAACGCATTGACAGACTGTGGCGTAAGACCTATATGGGCAACTACTGGAATAGAAGCATTTACAATGGCTCTAATCTGTTCGGTTACTTCAAAACCTCCTTCCAGCTTAACTGCATGGGCATGACCTTCTTTAATGAGTCTGCCTGCATTAACAACTGCATCATAAACAGAAGTCTGATAAGACATAAAAGGCATATCTGCCACAACAAGGGCATTTTTTGCTCCTCTGGATACTGCTGCTGTATGATGAATCATATCCTCCATGGTAACCGGAAGCGTGTCCTCATATCCCAGACATACCATTCCTACAGAATCTCCCACTAATATGGAATTCACACCTGCCTCATCCATAAGTTTTGCAAAGGAATAGTCATATGCAGTCAGCATAGTCAGCTTTTTCTTTTCCTCTTTTGCTTTTTTAAAAGTAACCGTTGTATTTTTCATTGATTCTTTTCCTCCAATAAGTGTTCTAACACAGAATAGTTTCTTTCTGGATTTTTCTTCCGGGCAATCTGTACCAGTCGTCCGGATAAAAGACGATAAATTTCCTTGTCTTCTCCTGAAAGCTGAGAAAGATGTTTTTGTACTGTGTCACAGTCTCCCCGCTCCACAGGCCCGGTAAGTGCTTCTGCTGTTCCTTTCGTGCAAATGTTCTCCATATTTCCCATCATAAGAGGTGTCAGCATCTCCAGAGCTCTTTGAGAACTGAATCCACATTCCGCAAGTGCTTCTGCAGCCAGATCTGCAAGTGCCACCATAAGATTGCTGGCTGCACTAGAAGCCATATGGTACTTCACTTTGCAGGCAGAATCTATGATGCTTACCGGATTTCCCTTGTTTTTCAAAAGTTCTCCTATTACAGAAACTGCTTCTTCATCTCCGTCAAGCGTAAAAAAGGTACCGGTCAGATCGGTGTCTCTGCTGCTGATGGCCCTCATAGGATGCGCTGCACAGCGAAAAGCGCCCAGTTCCTGTATATGTTCAAAAATCAGAGAAGATCTGGAACCGCTGCAGTGGCAAAAAATTTTTCCTGTAATCTGAACCTTATCTGCTGCTAAGGCACGGATTTCCTCCCATCCCTGGCTGATCATCCGGGCCGGGTTAGTTATAAAGAAAATATCACTTATGGAAATCAACTGCTTTAAATCAGAAAAAGCGACTGATAACGTATCATCAGCCGCTCGTTTTGCATGTGCATAGGTTTTACTGCAGAATCCACTGATTGTTACAGAAGATCCTTTTAAATATCCGGAAAGGCTGCATCCTGCTTTTCCGGCACCAATAAATCCGATTTTCATGGTATCACCTCCCAGCCAGGATGTGATATCATCTTGCAAGTCCCATTCGCATTAAGATATAGGCTTTGATTTTTAAAAAATATCAAGTTTCACTGCACAAATCATGCTCTATTCCTCAGTTTCTGAGGTAATAGGCAGTCTGCTCCATCTCAAAAAACAAGAATCCCGACATGCCGTCGAGAATATAATTCACGCCCTATCTTTGATAGGGGGGTGTTCTGTTTCCGCCTCTGTCTTCCGTTCATAACGACGGCCTGACATCCGCTGACAAAAACTCCGAACTCCCAATTTTAAAACGTAGGTTGAATTATAAGTTCTCAACGCACACTTCAGGATTTATTATTATTGTATGCTTTTTCAAAAGAAATAAACATCGTTTTTCAATTGATTCTATTATAGCAAATACGGGTCTACTCTTCAAGATTTATTTCTCGCAAAGTTTGAATTCCATTCTTGCCCCGCTGTATTCCACACTGAGCACATTATTTTTTAATGTAAACGTAAGAACAGCACCGGAATCATCTGTTACTTCATAGCTTCCGTCTTTTCCCTTCCATTCGCCGGTTCCGTCTGTCCCCAGAATATCCACTTTCACAGTATGATCGCCTTTAAATGTAATGACGGGCGTTTTTGTATCTTCCGCATTAGACATTTTTAAAAACTCTTTTACCGGAATTTCTGTACCCATCGCTTCCACCTGATCCATCTCCCAGGTTCCCACTACAGGATCATTCTCTGCACTTTTTCCGCATCCGGCCAGAATCAGACAGACTAAAAGCAAAATCAGCAAAGATACCGCGCTTTTCCCGGATCTTTTCTTCATACTTTCTTACTTCCTTTCATAAGTCAACAGATATCCATCCTGCTCCATGGTCATTACAGAATCCTCTATGCGCACAGGCACTTCTGTTTCCTTTTCGTTTCTTATGTAGTTTACCGTATATCTGATGCCTTCTTCCCGCCAGCTTCCTCTGCCGCTGTGGCTGTCTGTCTCAAGCGTAACTTTCCCATTTTTCTCAAACGTAAGAGTCGGAACCTGATTCACATGCGCCGCTTTCATGTAGGCTGCAGCATCAAGCTCTCTGCCGTTTACAGAAATCGCTGTCATCTCCCAGGTTCCTATCACAGGAGATGTACGATCTGACTGTCCGTCACCGTCACCGCAGGAAACAAGCGTCAGAGAAAAAAGAATGATCAGCACTGCGACTGCCGGGATAACGGCAGCTTTTATCCGATGCATAAGCCAAAACCTCCTGCTTCTTTAGCGCTGTTTCAGCTCTCTCTTTTTCTTTGCTTCTTCATAAAGACGTATCTCATCTTCTGTCTCCGGCTTATACTCCGGTACATTCTGCGGTCTTCCGTTTTTCCCCATACAAACCATGGTGAAACATGCAGAAAGCGCCTTCTGAGGTACGCTGTTGGACTCCAGGTCTTCTGCTTCCACATTAACGAGGACTTCGATAGATGTACGGCCTACATACACAATTGAAGCTGTGCAGGTCACCAGAGCTCCTACAAAAATAGGAAGATGGAATTCAAGTTCATCTACACGGGCTGTTACACAATTGGCTTTTGCATATTTCATTGCAACAGCTCCTGCTGCAGTATCCATAAATTTCATAATTTCACCGCCGTGTACATTTCCTGCCACATTTGCCTGATGCGGGAGCATTACCTGGCTCATTACAATTTGATTTCTAATATTCATTTCCTACCTCCTGAATTGTTCTTTTTTTATAATGCAGAAATATCAATTGTTCGACACTTCCTGCATTTCAGCAAAAGTTATATTTGAAAATATATGTTGAATCCGCTTTTGTTATAAAGTGTCCAGATAGCTTTGCAAAATCAAAACAGCTGCCTGCTTATCAATTACTTTTTTCCGTTTATTTCTGCTTACATCACCTTCAATGAGCACTTTTTCAGCCATAACGGTGGTAAGACGCTCATCCTGAAACAAAACATTCACCTCACCCATACCGGAGCTTTTTAATTTGTTTTCCAGCATGGTTTTGAATTCGTATACCTTTTCTGTCTGAATACTGTCTGTTCCATCCAGTTTCCGCGGAAGTCCCACTACTACTGTGTCACAGTCGTGCTCCCGGATCAGATCCAGTATTTTTCCTGTATCTTTGCGTATGCCTACTCTCTGAATGGTCATAAGTCCCTGCGCTGTAATCAGCAAAGGATCGCTCACTGCTACACCAATGGTTTTGTCACCTACATCAAGTCCGATTTTTTTCATGCGGTATCCTTTCATTTGTAGAAAAATAGCGGACCTGAAATATGCGGCCCGCCTGTTTTCCTTCTGTTTCTACTTATGCAAGTAGGATTTAATCAGTTCTTCCACCAGGTCATCCCGTTCAATGCGTCCGATGATATTGCGGGCATTGTTGTGACTTGTAATATAGGAAGGATCTCCCGATAAAATATAGCCTACCATCTGATCAATAGCATTGTACCCTCTCTCTTCCAATGCATCATATACAATATTTAAAATTTCTTCAATAGTTCTTTGTTCTATCTTCTCGAAATTGTCGTACATTCTTGTCTGTCTGTCCATGAGTATGTAAACCTCCTTACCATCCTAATGTTTAGATTATACACTTTTATACGATGAAGCACAAGAACTTTTCTCTAATTTCACAAAGAGTTAACATCCTAGATCAATGATTCCGCTACTGTGAAAGCATCCTTGATTTTAGACGGATCTTTAGCTCCGGCCTGGGCCATATCCGCCTTTCCGCCGCCGCCGCCGCCGGCTGCCGCTGCAATCTGCTTAATCATTTTTCCCGCATGATAGCCTTTCTCCACAAGGTCATCAGTTAAGGACACTAAGAACGTAACCTTTTCACCGTTTTGGGCGGCAAATACCATCGCTACATTTTTGTGTGCCTTCTTTATGTCATCTGACAATGTGCGCAGATCATTGATTGTGTAGTCTTTGAATTCTCTTGTCATAAGGGTAATGCCATTGATTTCTTTTGCTTCTTTGAGCATTTTGTCCATTGCATTCCCCATTGCATTTTTCTTGAATTCTTCCAGTTCCTTTTTGATACTCTTCATTTCTTCTGTTAAAGAGTTTATTTTATTTACAAGTCCTGCCGGATTTGTTTTCAGAATCTGAGCCGCTTCATGAATCAGGGCTTCAGCCTTCACTGTCTGTGCAAGAAGTGCTTCTCCTGTCACTGCTTCGATTCTGCGTACACCTGCTGCAACTCCGGATTCGGATAAGATTTTAAATGCACCGATCTGTCCGCTGTTTGCCACATGTGTACCTCCGCACAGCTCCTTGCTGTAGTCTCCGATGGAAACAACACGGACTACATCTCCGTACTTTTCTCCAAACAACCCTACTGCCCCTTCTGCAGAAGCTTCCTGCAGAGACATTTCTCTGGTATTTACATTAAGGAAAGCACTGATTTTATCGTTGACAATCTTCTCTACCTGTTCTAATTCTTCAGAAGTCATAGCTTCAAAGTGGTTGAAGTCAAATCTGAGAGAATCAGCAGAAACGCTGGATCCAGCCTGCTGAACATGATCCCCCAGCACTTCTCTCAGCGCCTTATGGAGCAAGTGGGTAGCAGTATGGTTTCTTGCTGTATGATTCCGGGTTGACACCTTTACCCGGCATGTGACTTTATCCCCCGGGCAGAGTTCTCCTTTGACAGCTTTTACTTTATGAGTGAATACATTGCGGAATTTTGTTACATCTTCTACTTCACCCATAAAGGTATCATTGCATATGATACCCCTGTCTCCTGCCTGCCCGCCGCTTTCTGCATAAAAAGGAGTCTGATCCAGCACAATGCGGCAGATTTCTCCCTCTTTCAGAGCATTTACCGGCTGGCTGTCCCGGAACATCGATTTTATTTCTGCAGTATCTTCCAGTGTATCATATCCTGTAAATACTGTATCTCCTTCCAGACTAATGCCGGAGTCCGCCTCTTCCCATCCTGCATCTTCCTTAGATTTCTGAGCAGCACGAGCCAGTTCTTTCTGGTGTTCCATATGTCGGCTGAATCCTTCTGCATCTACCCGGCATCCCTGTTCTTCCAGAATTTCCTGTGTCAGTTCGAGCGGGAATCCGTAAGTATCGTGAAGTTTGAAAGCTTTTTCTCCTTCCAGTACAGTCTCTCCTGCCTGTTTCATCTCGGAGATATAAGTTTCGATGATAGCAGTTCCCTGATCAATGGTACTGCTGAATTTATCTTCTTCTGTGGAAATCACCTTTTTAATGTATGCGCTCTTTTCTTCCAGTTCAGGGTAGGCTTTCCCCGAGATTTCGATTACCCGGTCACACAGCTGGGCTAAAAATGCACCTTTTATCCCCAAGAGTTTTCCATGTCTTGCCGCTCTTCTCAAAAGACGGCGCAGAACGTATCCTCTGCCTTCATTGCTTGGTATGATCCCATCTCCAATCATAAATGTAACAGAGCGCAGATGATCTGTTATGATACGAATGGATACATCCGAAGGCGCTTTCCCGTTCTGATATTCCACACCTGCTTTCTCCACGACGCCTTCCAGCACATAGCGCACTGTATCAATATCAAAAATGGAATCGACACCCTGCATAATGGTAGCCAGTCTTTCCAGCCCCATTCCTGTATCAATATTAGGATGCGCCAGATTGGAGTAATTCCCTTCTTCATCTTTAGAAAACTGGGTAAATACATGATTCCAAAATTCAATATAACGGTCGCATTCACATCCCGGCTTGCAGTCTTCTCTGTCACATCCATATTCTTCTCCACGATCAAAATAAATCTCGGAGCACGGACCGCACGGACCTGTACCGATTTCCCAGAAATTGTCGTCTTTTCCTAAGCGGACAATCCTTTCTTCCGGAAAACCAATCTTATTTTTCCAGATATCATAGGCTTCATCATCTTCTTCATATACAGAAACCCACAGCTTATCCTGAGGCAGGGTCAGCACCTCCGTCATAAACTCCCAGCCCCAGGTAATGGATTCCTCTTTAAAGTAGTCCCCGAAAGAAAAGCTTCCCAGCATTTCAAAAAAAGTGCCGTGACGGGAAGTATACCCTACATTTTCAATGTCTCCTGTTCTTAAACATTTCTGACAGGTTGTCATTCTCTTTGACGGCGGTGTTTCCAATCCTGCAAAGTACGGCTTTAAAGGCGCCATACCTGAGTTTATAAGCAGCAAGCTCTTATCCTTTTCCGGAATCAGAGAAAAGCTCTTCCGCTTATAATGTCCCTTTGATTCATAAAAGTTCTGAAACGCTTCTCTTATCTGGTTCAGTCCCAGTTTTTCCATTTGTTATTCCTCCAGTATTTTAGTCTGTCTTATCTTATATATCTAACCCTCTGCGGATCAAAATATCCTCGCGGCTCCGGAGCCTGATCCGGTACGCCGATAGAGATCACCGCATAAGGAATACTTTTTATGTTGAGCATCTGCTGTGTTTCTTCTACTCGATGGCGGATCGGGTACATACCGCACCAGCAGGTTCCATACCCCAGTTCCAGCGCCTGCAACATAATATTTTCCGCTGCCGCGCCGCAGTCCTGAGGCCAGAATCCGCTGCAGATTCCTGTCTGCAGTTCCGGAATCCCGCAAATAAGAATAGCCGCAGAGGCATTGCGCAGCATGCGGGCATAAGGGTTTACTTCTGTAAGCTTCTGAAGAATCCCTCTGTTTTCAATAACATAAAATTCCCATGGTCTGGTATTGCCTGCACTGGGAGCCATCATAGCCGCCTCCAGCATGGACTCTATATGTTCCTGCGGTATTACTGCACCTTTTTTATATTTTCGAATACTCCGCCTCTGACGGATTGCTTCTGATACATTCATATGCGCCTCCTGAATTGTTCTGGAACTATTATACACGCACAAGTCCTGCAGTGCAAATAAAAAGCCGTCTTTTTTCAAGTATTTTCCCTAAAAGACGGCTTTTTTCCGGGCTAGAGTTTGTTTGTCAGTTCACGAACAATCCCATTATCCTCATCCAAATCTTTTCTTGTCATGCCAAGAATCTGATAATCCAGCATCCGGTTCCACAGTTTTTCCTTTTCAAAATCTTCTAAAATTCCCATTACATATCCTCCGTCACTTTGTCTGCAATATCTTTTAAATCCTCAACTGTATTTTTAATGCCTCTGCGAATATGTCGCTGTTCTTTTGGGGACATATAAGAATACGCACAAACGCCTACAATGGCTCCTGCGATTCCTGCTCCCACAGCTGTACTGTAAATTTTTCCCATTTTATTAACCTCCTTCATTTCTTCCTTTTTAGTATTCCCACATGACGCTTCTCATTATGCTGGTAATACAAATACAAGGAACCTCTTCTTTCCTTATACAGACTTTTCCTTTATAATAGATAGAAACAATATCACTTTTATGAACAGAAACAAAAGAGGATAAATATGGAAAAAAAAGTTTTGGGAAATACAGAAATACAAGTAACGTCCGTTGGCATGGGTGTTCTTACTGTGGGAAAAAATCAGTTGAACCTCCCCATTAAAGAAGGCGCTGAAATTTTACGCTACGCATTAGAGAGGGGAATCAATTTTATTGATACAGCGCAGTACTATGAAACATACCCGTATATCAAAGAGGCGCTCAAAGGACTGGAACAGAAACCTGTAGTCTGCTCTAAATCTCTTGATGTCTCCTACGGTCAAATGGAATACGCTATAAAGGAAGCACTGCGAGAAATGGAACTTGAAACCATTGATATATTCCTTCTGCACGAAGTCAGACAGGATCCCGACTGGGAATACCGTTCCGGCGCATGGCGCTGCCTGGTTGAAGCAAAAAAAGCCGGGCTTGTGAAAGCCATCGGAGTTTCTACTCACCATGTGGATGTTGCAGAAAAAATGGCACAGGTGGAAGAAGCAGATGTTTTGTTCCCTCTTATTAATTTCCAGAGCCTGGGTATCCGCAAAGGAGATGGTCCCGGCACAAAAGAGGAAATGGCCGCTGCGATCAAAGCAAATGCAGATGCGGGAAAAGGGGTTTTTGCCATGAAGGTGTTCGGCGGGGGAAATCTTACCGGTTCCTACAGGAAAGCTCTGGATTACGTTGCTTCCCTGGAAGGTGTATCCTCTATGATGGTAGGGATTGGAAGCAAGGAGGAAGCAGACCGTCTCATCCAATATGCCGAAGGCACGCTCGACTCTGCATACAAACCGGATCTTACAAATAAAAAAATACGGATTGACCAGGGAGACTGCGAAGGATGCGGCGCATGCAAGGAGCGATGTCCCAACAATGCCATCTACTGGAACGAAAACGGTCTTGCTCAAGTAGACCCTTCTATATGCCTGACTTGCGGCTACTGTGCTCCCGTATGTCCTGTCCGTGCTATTATTATGTTCTGATTTTGCAGGCGGTCTGTTCAATCAGTCCGCCGCCTGCAATGCAGCCCTCCCGGTAAAAAACAATGGACTGTCCGGGAGTGGCTGCTCTTTGTTTTTCTTCAAAGACCGCCTTAATCCGTCCATCTTCCATTGATGAAATATGAGCCGGTGCCGGTTTTGCCGCATAGCGAATCTTTGCATATACCCGTTCCCCTTCAAGAAAATCCGGCATTCTGCCGCTGTTTGAAGCAGGAAAGAATGCATTTGCACAAACTACTTCCTTTGAAAAAAGATCCTCATGATCACCCAAGGTTACATTTCCTGTTTCCGGATCCATAGCAGTTACATAGACCGGTTTTCCAAAAGTAATGCCCAGTCCTTTTCTCTGTCCGATGGTATAATGAATCAGTCCTTTATGCTCGCCTAACACATTTCCTTCTTTGTCCACGAAAGATCCCATTTTGCAGGCATATCCCCTGTCAGCAATAAATCCGGCATAATTACCATCTTCAATGAAACAGATTTCCTGACTGTCCTTTTTATCAGCATTAAACATCTGCTTTCTGCGGGCAATCTCTCTTGCTTCTTCTTTGTCCTCCAGATCTGACAGAGGAAGCAGAAGTCTTTGGATTACAGACTGAGAAAGTCGATAAAGCATGTATGACTGATCCTTCTTTTCATTTGCAGCCATACGAATCATCCATCCTTCTCCTTCCCGATGCAAGGTTCTGGCATAATGACCGGTTGCAATATAAAATGCGCCCTCCCGGTCTGCCGCTTCTGTAAGCACACGGAATTTAACAGTAGGATTGCAGTATACGCACGGGTTCGGTGTCCTCCCCTTTACATACTCTGTACAAAAATTCTCAATCACAGTTGATGAAAAGAGTTCATGCACGTTTTTATATAGAAATGGAATTCCTGCCTGCACGGCAGCCTTTTCTGCCTCTTCTCTTCCCTGTTTGTTATTGGGAGAAATATCAAAATAAAGGCCTGTTACCTGATAACCCTTCTCCTGTAACAGCAAAGCAGCGGTAGTACTGTCTACTCCGCCGCTTAAACCTAATATGACTTTGTTACGATCCAAAGCTTTATTCATATTATTCTTCCTCTTCTATGTCGTGGTGATCCTCTTCTTCTGCATTCGGGTCGAAACCTTCCAGCCCTTTGTAGGTTTTTCCTGTTTTCTGTGCATAATCATAGATTGCAGATTTAATAGCGTGATCAGCAAGCACAGAGCAATGTACCTTTACTGCCGGAAGACCGCCCAGTTCGTTGATGATCTGTTTGTTTGTCAGTTCCAGAGCTTCATCAACTGTCATGCCTATAATCATATCCGTAGCTACACTAGAAGATGCAATAGCAGAGCCGCATCCAAAAGTTTTGAATTTTGCATCTGTAATCTTATCATCTTCTATTTTAATAGAGATCTGCATCATATCACCGCACACAGGGCTTCCGTAAGTACCGATGCCGTCTGCATTTTCAATCTCGCCTACATTATGAGGATTCATAAAATGATCCATTACTTTATCATTATACATGTTTGCCATGTTCTACCACCCTTTCTCACTTGATACTGATGAAATTTCTCTTAATTTATTTACCACTTTTTCTAAAGTTGAAACTACATAATCGATATCTTCTTTTGTTGTCATGTCCCCTATTGTAAACCGGAGTGTCCCGTGGATCCGCTCTACCGGAATGCCAAGCGCCGAAAGTACATGAGACGGAGTCAGTGAGGCGGATGAGCATGCAGAGCCTGTAGAAACTGCAATACCTTGCATGTCCAGATACAGGAGCATTGCTTCCCCTTCAATAAACTCAAATGTCAGGTTGGCGTTTCCCGGATGGCGGTGCTCCATAGAGCCGTTCACATAAACATGGTCAATCTTTTCCATGACCTGCCCGATTAAATAATCCCGCAGAGATGAAGTATGCTCTACATGTTCTTTTAGGTGCTGCTTCGCCAGTTCTGCAGCTTTTCCAAATCCTACGATGCCCGGAAGGTTTTCTGTGCCTGCTCTCTTTTTGTTTTCCTGAGCGCCTCCGTGGAGATAATTGGAAATCCTTACGCCCTTACGAATATATAAAGCGCCTATCCCTTTTGGACCATAAATTTTATGAGCAGATACAGACATCATATCCACACCAAGCTCCTTTACATCAATCTCCAGATTGCCCAGGGCCTGTACTGCATCAGTGTGGAACAAAATATTATGCTTCTTTGCAATCGCTGCAAGCTCTTTAATGGGTTCTACCGTACCCACTTCATTATTTACAAACATAATACTGATCAGAATTGTTTTATCTGTAATTGCAGCTTCCAAATCAGCCGGATCTACCCGTCCTTCCTTGTCCACATCTAAGTATGTCACATCATACCCGTGCTTTTCCAGGTATTCACAAGTATGAAGAATCGCATGATGCTCGATTTTGGTTGTAATAATATGGCTGCCTTTGCTTCTCAGGGCATCTGCAGCTCCTAAAACAGCCCAGTTGTCTGCCTCTGTTCCGCAGGAAGTAAAAGTGATTTCTTTTTCCCCGGCGCCTATGAGAGCTGCTACCTGTTGTCTTGCTGTCGCCAGCGCTTCTTTGGAAACAGCTGCGATACTATATAAACTGGAAGGATTTCCATAATTCTCAGTAAAATAAGGAAGCATTGCATCCAGTACTTCTTTTTTTACTGGTGTTGTTGCTGAATAATCTAAATAAACTTGTCGCATATTCTACTCCTTTTCCATCTAATCCATTCAATACAGTATATTATTATACCAATATTCAGCGGTTTTTAAACACTTTTTCCCAATTTTTTTCTTTTTTACACATTTGAAGGCTCTAGTACAGTTATTTTAAACTCGTCATCATCTTCTTTTACTACGATATTATAAAAGCTTCCGGCCGGAGATGCATTTTCTGTAGACACTATTTTTCCGTCATATGTATAATATTCAAAAAACTTTTTCTTTTTTTTAAGCTCTTTT
>CAUWJW010000031.1:0-15976 GCA_963558985.1 uncultured Clostridia bacterium
TTTACAAAATGTTACCTATTGTTATTTCGGAAGACTGTGAAATAATAATAAGCTTTTTCTACAATTTTAGCAGATTTTCGACACAAAATCAAAGAAAAAAGGATAAAAAGAATTGTTGTATTTTTGTATAAAATTCATGCAAATGCAACAACTGTATGAAATGGCGAGATTTTTATGTATTTTTGTCGTAAAAAAGGGAAATATGAATTGACACATTTTGCAGATGGCAGTAAAATTTATTATACATAAAAAGAAACATACATGAGGGAAGGTAATACAATGATACGATTATTTGGAAATTCAATTTCAATGGCAGAGAAATTATTGGATTTTTTATGGGCAAAGCAGCAAATAATTTCAAATAATATTGCAAATGTAGACACGCCCGGGTACAAAGCGAAATACGTTACCTTTGAGGAAACCTTCAGAAACAAGCTGAAGGCGGCTTCCGACACGGGAAACCCGCAGCTGATCAGCGATGCCATAGAGAATTCTCATTGGGAAATCAACGATACAAATAATGAAACAACCCGCCTTGACGGCAATAATGTAAATGCAGATTCCGAGCTGATTGAAATGACCAGAACGGCTCTGCAGTATCAGTATATGCTTCATTCAGTCAACAGCAACATTACACGGCTGAGGACCGTTGTCAAAGGGCAGTAGAAGTAAGGACAAGAATCATTTTTAAGGGGAGAACGGCAGTATGAACACAAATTTTATTACACCTATACAGGTGCCTGAGTCTCTGGGTGCTCTGACCCGGGCAAACAATACAGAACAGAAAGAAAACAACAGTCTGTTTAAAGATATTTTTCAAAATATGGTAAGCACAGCGAAAGAAGCAGAAGCGAACCTGGAACAGAAGGAGTACCTGCTGGCCACAGGACAGCTGGATGATGCACATTCCGTTACAGTCGCAGCATCACAGGCGCAGCTGGCAGTGGACATGCTGGTACAGATGCGTAACAAAGCAGTAGATGCTTACAATGAACTGATGCGGATCAGTCTGTAATCAGGTCACCTCTTTTCAAGCAAGATGTAAGAGCTTAAAACTTGCGGCAATCGGGTAATCTAAAGAAAAGGCGTAGAGTGGAATGAACATTGGCGATATCAAAGAAAAAGTAAAACATAATAAAATTACGGAGTTTTTCGGCAAACTGAGCAAGAAAACCAGAATACTGATTCTGATAGGTATTGTAGCAGTCATAGTTATTGCTGTTATTACTGCCGTAGTTCTGAATCAGAAGAGCTATACTGTTCTTTTTTCAGGCGTTACGGAAGAAGAAGCGACTCAGATTGTGGGAAAACTTCAGGAAAGCGGAGTGGAGTACAAGTACAAGGGTGACGGTACCATTCTGGTAGACGAGGCTGTGGCGGATCAGACCAGAGCAGACCTGGCATATGAGGGATATCCGAAGAGCGGATTTACATATGATGTCTTTACGGAGAATGCCGGAGGCATGACAACGGATACGGAAAAACAGACTTACAAACTGTATGAACTGCAGAACAGAATCGGCTCGACCATCTGTCTGTTTGACGGAGTAAAGGACGCGAAAGTTACAATTGCTCTGAAAGAAGAAAAGAAATATGCTCTGGAAGATTCCGGTGAAAATGCTGAGAAGTCCAGCGCTTCTGTAGTCGTTACCATGGAGGACGGCGGTTCGCCGAGCGAAAAGCAGGCGGCAGCTATTCAGCGTCTGGTGGCAAAGAGTGTCCCTGAGATGCAGATGGAGAATGTAGCGGTTTTTGACGGAAACGGAATTGATGTATCTGTAGATAAAGAAGGAAACAGTACATCGGGAGATACCGGGGAAGAGATTGCACAGATTATTGAAGACCAGATTACAAGAAAGGTAGTCAATGTCCTTGGTTCTATCTACGGACCCGAGAATCTGAGAGTTTCCGCAAAGGGCAAAATCAATATGGAGCGGGTAGTGAGAGAGTCTACCACCTATGAAACACCGGAAAAGATCGATGACGAAGATAAGACCGGGATTATTTCACAGGAAAGCAACAGCCTTGAAGAAAGCAATGACGGCGGAACTGTAGGAGGCGTTGCCGGCTCCGAAACAAATGCAGACATTCCGCAGTATCCAAATACGGCAAATGGCGAGGGGAGCTCTTACCGGAGTCAAAATCAGGTGAGAGAATATCTGGTGAACCAGATTAAAGAACAGGGAGAACTGGATCCCGGCGTTTTGGAAGATCTGACAGTAGCTGTATCAGTAAACGGAAACACACTGGGCAACCTGACAGAAGCAGAGGCAAGATCGCTGATTGCCAATGCAACCGGAATTGCACAGGCTGACCAGAATAATAAGATTACAATTGTGGCAGCTCCGTTCTATCAGGAAGAAGAACCTGCAGAAAATCCAATGGAAGTTGTCAAACGTTACCTGCCGATGATCCTGGCAGGACTGGCACTGCTGCTTCTCATTGCTTTGGGCGTAATCCTGCTCCTGAGAAGAAGACGGCGCAGACTGGAAGAAGAAGCACTTCTGGAAGAGGAAGAAAACTTCATGCCGATCATGGAAGAAGAAAGCTGGACTCCGCCTAACCCTGAACTGCTCAACCTGAAGAGCGAGAAGACCAGAGAGCTGCGTGAATCCGTGCGTGAATTTGCAGATGACAACCCTGAGATTTCTGCTCAGATGATCAAAAACTGGCTGAACGGAGGTGATTCAGATGGCTGATAAAGCAGCAGGCATACAGCCCCTGACCTCGCCGCAGAAAGCGGCAGCGCTTATCGTAGCCCTTGGCACAGATAAAGCATCTAAAATTTATAAATACCTGAGTGCTGACGATGTAGAACAGCTGACGCTTGAAGTAGCTAAACTGGGTCATCTGGAAACCGAACAGACCGAAGAAGTATTAGACGATTTTTATAAAAGCTGTCTGACGCAAAAGGTTGTAACGGACGGCGGCATGGAATATGCCAGAGCAGTACTGGAAAAAGCTTACGGCGAAGCAACTGCCAATGAGCTGCTGGGCAAAGTAACCAAATTCCTGAAAAACCGTTCCTTTGAATTTATTCAGAAGACGGACAGCAAAAACCTGTATTCCGTGCTTCAGTATGAACGGCCGCAGATGATTGCACTGGTGCTTTCTTACGCGGATTCCGATCTGGCAGCACAAGTGATAGCCGAACTGCCGGAAGAAAAACGGATTAAGGTCGTTGAAAATATTGCACAGATGGAGAGTGCATCTCCGGAAGCCATTAAGCTGGTAGAGATGCAGCTGAGAAAGCAATTCGACAACATCCTGACTACCGACTACACCACTATTGGCGGTGTGGATTACATTGCCGATGTTATGAACCATATGGACAGAAGCAACGAGAAGTTTATCTTCGACAAAATGGGAGAAGAAAATCCGGAACTGGCAGAGACCATCCGGAAGAAAATGTTCGTGTTCGAAGATATTATGGGTATGGACGACCGCTCAATCCAGAGATTTATTCGCGACTGCGATATGAAGGATATCGTTTATGCACTGAAAAATGCAAGCCCGGAAATGGCTTCCCTGTTTTACAGCAACATGTCCAGCCGTATGGCAGAGACCATCCAGTCCGACCTGGAGGTTACTATCAACGTGCGTCTTAAAGATGTTGAAGAAGCACAGCAGCGTATCGTTAACCTTATACGCAGGCTGGATGAGTCAGGCGAACTGATTATCAGCAAGGGCGGAAAGGATGATATCATTGTCTAACTATCGTATACTGCGGGGTCCGGAAGCAGGCAGACAGCTTGAAGCTGAAGGGGCAGTCAATATTTTCCGTGAATTTGATCTTGCTCCTCCGCCAAAGAAACCGGCAGAGCAGGAAGTGCAGGAGGCTCCCAAAGAACCGGAAATACCGCCGGAAGAAGCCATTATGCAGGAAGCCATCTGGAAGGCAGAGTCCATCCTGCAGCAGGCGCGGGCAGAAGCCGAAGAGATGAAAAAAGAAGCCTACGATGCAGGATTCAGCGAGGGCGTGGAAGCCGGAAAAGAAACCGGCCGCAGGCAGGCCTACGAAGAAGAGCAGGAAATCATACAAGGTGAACTGCGCAGTCTGGAAGAGAAAATCGGCCAATATGTAGCAGATATGCAGCATGAAAAAGAAAAACTTCTGGAACAGTATCTGGATGACCTGAAAAACATTTCTCTTGCCATTGGTGAGAAAATTGTACAGACCAGTCTCAAATCCAGCAGTGAAGTGGTCAAGAGAATGATTCTGGCAGCTACAGAAAAGCTGAAGAAAACTGCCTGGGCAAAAATTTATGTGGCAAAAACAACAGAAGAAATGGATATTCAAGGAGATGTGCAGCTCCTGCGGGAACTGGCAAAGCTTTCGGATAATGTGAAAATTATAGTGATGGAAGATGCAGAACCGGGAACCTGTATTGTAGAACTGCCGCAGGAAATCATAGATATCAGTGCAGGCACACAGATGGAAAATATCAGAGACATTCTGAATAACGCAAGGATATAGGAGTGAGAAGGAAATGCTGAGTTCCATTCCGGCCATGATTATGCAGTCAGAAACTGCAAACTATATCGGCCGCATTGAAAATATTATAGGAATGTCTATGGAAGCCTCCGGCGGAGGCGCCAACATTGGAGATATTGTTCTCATTTATAATGAAGAACAGAAAAAACAGATTCCGGCAGAAGTCGTCGGATTTAAAGATGATAAAGTGCAGCTGATGGCCTACGAAGACATGAAAGGAATCGGAACCAACAGCTTTGTACGTAATACAAAGAAGCGGCTGAAAATTCCTGTAGGCGAATTCCTCAGAGGGAGGATTATTGATGCCATGGGGCATCCCATGGACGGAAAAGGCGACTTTCAGTCAGGCCGCTATTATTATGTAGAAAACCCAAAAATCAACCCAATGGAGCGGCCGCCTATTCGGGAAAGGCTGTCCTTTGGGATTAAAGCCATTGATGGCCTTAATACAGTAGGAAAAGGACAGAGAATTGGTATCTTTGCCGGGAGCGGTGTTGGAAAAAGTACCCTTATGGGTATGATTGCAAGAAATGTGAAGACTGATATCAATGTAATCGCACTGGTAGGCGAACGAGGCAGAGAGGTTCGGGAATTTGTGGAGAAGGATCTGGGAGAAGAAGGCATGAAGCGTTCTGTTCTCGTGGTGGCAACCTCCGATCAGCCGGCCATGCTTCGTATGAAATGCCCGATGGTGGCTACAACGATTGCAGAATATTTTAAAGACCAGGGAAAAGATGTCCTTCTGATGATGGACTCCCTTACACGATTTGCAATGGCGCAGAGAGAAATTGGTCTGGCAACAGGGGAACCGCCTGTAGCAAGAGGATATACGCCTTCCATCTATGCGGAATTCCCCAGACTCCTGGAAAGAAGCGGAAACTTCGAGAAGGGATCCATTACCGGAGTCTATACTGTTCTGGTAGAAGGCGACGACACGAATGAACCGGTAGCTGACACCGTGAGAGGGATTCTGGACGGACATATCGTTCTCAGCCGAAAACTGGCCAATGCAAACCATTTTCCGGCGATTGATGTAAATGCCAGCATTTCCCGTCTTATGACAGAAATCGTCACACCGGAGCAAAGGGCGCAGGCATCACAGCTGAGAGATATCCTGAGTCTTTATGAACAAAACGAAGATTTGATTTCCATCGGCGCATATAAGGCCGGGACAAATCCCAAATTAGACTATGCCATTTCAAAAAATGATCAGGTACAGAATTTTCTCATGCAAGGCATTGAAGAAAAATTTGACGAAAATGAGACCTGGAATCAGCTTGAACAGATTTTGAAATAAACGGAAGGTGAATGAAAATGAAAAAGTTTTTCTTTCCGCTGGACAAAGTTTTGGATTATAAGAAGCAAATGGAAGACAATCTGCGTACCGAACATGCAGGTGCAGTCCGGGCAGTGATTAAGAAGGAAGAAGAAATTCAGTCTCTTGAGGAAAAACATGAAAGCTATGTTCGGGATATGGAAGAAGCGAAGAAAAACGGGAGCTGTATCGAGAATCTGCTTATGTACGAAGGCTATTTAGACGGAAGCAGCCGGAAAATCAAGGAAGAGAAAAACTTTCTTCAGCTTCTCCGGGAACAGGAAGAGGAAAAGAGAAACCTGGTAATCGAGGCAAAGAAAGAGCGCACTTCCATAGATATGCTCAAAGAAAAGAAAAAAAGCGAATACAACTTTCTTGTGCAGAAGCAGGAAGAGCAGTTTATTGAAGAATTTGTGTCCAATGTAAAATACCATGAATAAAGCGCGTAATCCTGCGAAAGCAGATTACATAAATATCACACAGGAAGGGAGGTGAAAGAAGATGGAAATGTATCAAACGGTTCCTTTTTTAGATACGCAGGTGTCCTATGACCGAAACAGGCCGGAAGCTGCGGATTCTAAAACTGAAAAAGGCGAAAGCTTCTCAGATGCTTTGAACCAGGAACTTTCTCAGGGAGAAAAAGTTCAAACGGGAGAAACCCAGCAAAAGGGCGAGGCGCCTTCTGAACCGGGCAAGGAAAAAGAAACGGCAGTACCGGCAGCAGCTTTGTGGATGCTTCAGAATCCGCTTATGCAGCAGCTTACAGCAGCTGATGCAAACCTGACAGCAGCTTTGCAAAAGCAGGGAGCAGCACAGTCTCAGCAGACTTTGGCAGAAGTGAATCTGAATGGGCTTGCAGGAGGCACAGCAAAAGCAGATCAGGCAGCAGGCGCACAGATGCAGCAGGGAGAGCAGATTCAGACGCAGCCGATAATACCGGAAACAGGGAAAGGCATACAGCCTGAAAAGGGTGAGACAGAACTTGCAGACACCTTAAAGGCATATGCTGACACAGGTGTAAAGGCAGAGACAAAGCCGCTGGAAACAGCAGATGAAAAGGATCATGATCTGCTGAAACCGGTTAAAGAACAGACAGAGCCGGAGACACTGAAGGAAAACAAAAATCCGGAACTGATTCAGACAGACCGGACAGCTGAAAGCAGCCGAAACGTTTCTTTCCGGGAAGCAAAGCCTGTGCAGACTGCAAGTGATGTGGACATGACCGACGTAAAAGCCGGGATTCAGAAGCTTGCTGAAAGTATGGACAAGCAAATGGCGAAGGGAAGAACTGAATTTGAAATCTGGCTGGAACCGGCAAACCTTGGCAAACTGGCCATCAAAGTGGCTTATGAAAGCGGGAAGGCAATGATTTCCATTACCTGTCTCAATGACAAGACCATGGAACTGATTTCTCAGAACGCAAAGAATCTGGGACATATTCTGGAGCAGCATACAGGGACAAATACAGTTGTCATCGTAGATCAGCCGGAGACAGATTATCTGCAGCAGAAGATGGATCAGGAAGGTCAGGGCGGCTACTCGGGTGAAGAGCAGCAGGACAGGAAAGACGATGATTCGGATGGAGACAGCCAGAGCTTTTTACAGCAATTAAGGCTGGGACTGATGTAAGGAAAGGAGTGAGGATGTGGCAATAGAAGGAATCAGCAATCGTATGGCGGCAATGCCCCGTGCAGGAGAATCCGTGCCGACCAACACAGACAATGCATCCATGAGCGTTTCTGACTTTTATAAACTTCTGGCAGCGCAGATGCAGTATCAGGATGCGGACAACCCTATGGATACCAGTGAAATGATGGCAAGTATGGTACAGACGCAGATGATTGAAGCAATCACGCAGATGACATCTATGAATATGACCACTTACGCATCATCTATGATGGGAAAAAATGTGACCGTGGCTCTGATGGATAAAAACGGCATGTACACCGGAGATAAGACAGGTACTGTTACCGGTATTGTGCTGGGGGACAACCCGCTGTTATTTATCGGAAAAGATGCTTATTATCTGAGTCAGGTGGTTGCGATCGGTGATATTCCTGAAGAAGAGGAAACGCAGAAACCGGACGGAGGAAACGGCGATAATGATACACAAAAACCGGTAGACCCGCCGGAAGGCAGCGGAGATAAGAAGTAAGAAAGTGTGGAAACGATGACGAAGAAAATTTCTCAGATTTCAAATGCACAGGTACTACAGCTACAACACAATTCGGTTATACAGGGTAAAAAGAACAATCACAATCAATTTGCCGACCTGATGCAGACAGAGATCCGGAGACAGGAAGGTGTTCAGTTTTCCAAACATGCGGAGAACAGGATTCGTCAGAGGGGGATTGAAATGTCCGATGATATGATGGCAAACCTGAACCAGGCTGTGGAAAAAGCGAGGGAAAAAGGAGCCAAAGACACTGTTATCATCGGAAAAGAAGGAGCTTTTATTGTAAATGTTCCCAACAATATCGTTGTGACAACGATTACGGAACAAGAGATGAAGAACAATATTTTTACCAATATTGACAGCGCCGTTTTAATGTAGCCGGACCATATTTGGAGGCGAAACTGTCAGGTCCGATTGACCCGGCAGAAGGCGGCAGAGTTTTTTTCAAGCAGAAAGGAAGTAAATCTAATATGGTTAAATCAATGTTTGCGGCAATAGCCGGACTAAAGACGCATCAGTCTAAGATGGATGTAATCAGTAACAATATTGCCAATGTAAATACCTGGGGATACAAGACAAGAAGTGCCAACTTTGCAGACGCTATGTACCAGAATTCCATTCAGGGACAGGGCGGAAACAATGCAGCAGGAGGCATCGGCGGTATGAACACTTCTCAGGTGGGATTCGGTGTAAACATGGGATCCATTTCAACTGACTTTACTACAGGAAGCTGGAGTCCTACAGGCAACGGTCTTCACTGTATGATCAACGGGCCGTCCTTCTTTATCGTGGGACCGATGCAGCAAGGCGGCGCAGGAGTGCAGCCTACCGGTCTGAAAGAAAGCGGACTGTCCCTCAGCAGGGTGGGAATCTTCTCTGTGGATAATAATGGTTATCTGGTTGATGACCAGGGAAACTATGTATATGGATACCGTTCAACTGACCCTACGGCAAATCCTCAAAATGTTCAGCAGGAGCTAAGACCGATCCGTGTTCCGACAGCGGCAGCTGGTCACCAGATTACTGATGGTGATGAAGCCAGACTGAAGCTCCAGTCCTATACCATCGGACAGGATGGAACCATCGTAGGTGTAGATGAAGCAGGAACACCGTACACACTGGGTAAGATTGCAGTAGCATCAGTAGAAAACCCTAACGGTCTGGAGCAGAGCCAGGGATACCTGTATGACATCGGAGCCAACGCAGGAACAGTTGTAGCAGTACAGGCAGGAAACGATGCAGTGGGCAAAGTGCTCAGCGGATACCTGGAAATGGCCAATGTAGACCTGGCAAGCGAGATCGCAAGTATGATTACAACACAAAGAGGCTATCAGGCAAACTCAAAGATCATCACTGTAACAGATGAAATGCTGGAACAGCTGGTAAACATGAAGAGATAAAAACAGCCTGAAAGGGCAGGACTGCTTCCTGCTTTTACATGGAGCAGTCCGCCCTTAATGATAAGGAGGGGCAGAATTTTGATCGAGCTTACAAAACTCAACGGAGAAACGATTTTGGTAAATCCGCTCCAGATCCAATATGTGGAACTGATCCCGGAATCCAAGATTATTATGATGAACGGGAAATTTCATATTGTAAGTGAAGATAAAGACCAGGTTACAAGGAAGGTCCTGGAATTTCTGCGATCTTCGCACAAAGGCAGTGAATGGGAGGCTTAGAGTATGGACATTACTACGATTATAGGTGTTGTAGCCGGATTTGGGATTATGATCGCCGGCATTTTGCAGAGCGGCAGTTTAGGGAATTTCTTTGACCCGGCAAGTATATTTATTGTGCTGGGGGGAACTTTATGTGCAGTTATTGCCAGTTTTCCGCTGAGTTCTCTGAAAAATGTTGGGAAGCATCTCAAAATGGTCATTCAGGGAAACCAGTTTGCCCCGGAACCTTTAATTGAATCGTTGGTAGAATTTGCCCAGCTGGCAAGAAAAAACGGCCTTCTGGCACTGGAAGAAAAGGCAAACGAATTGGAAGATCCCTTTTATAAACGAAGCGTTATGCTTATTGTAGACGCTACAGAAGCAGAAAAAGTAAAAGAAGTTCTGGAAGCGGAAGTAGAAAGCATGGCAGCGCGTCACGATGAAGAAGTGGCTATTTATGAGAGAGGATCTGCAGCTGCACCGGCCTTTGGAATGATTGGTACACTCATCGGTCTGATTAATATGCTGAAGAATATGAATCTGGATGACGGAGCATCTTCTTCCATTGGTTTGAATATGAGTGTGGCACTCATTACAACCCTGTACGGTGTAGTACTTGCAAACCTGGTATTTAATCCGATTGCAAAAAAACTGGAAATACGGAATAACGAAGAAATTTTATACAGACAGATTATTATAGACGGTGTACTGGGGATTCAGGCAGGAGATAATCCGAAGACATTGAAAGAAAGACTTGTTTCTTCTCTTAAGAAATCACAGCAGGCGGCGCTTCTTGATGAAACAGGAGAAGGCGGCGGCAAGAAAGAAAAGCCTGCCAAGAAAAAGAAAGAAAAGAAGGAAAAGAAAAAATAAAGGAAAGGAAGTGGCTGCATAATGAAGCGCAGAAAAAGATCCGGCGGCGGTGCCAGCTGGATGGATACATACGGCGATATGGTGACACTTCTGTTATGTTTTTTCGTTTTGCTTTACACCATTTCCTCAGTTGACCAGTCAAAATGGGAAAACCTGGTTAAAAGTCTCAACCCCAATGCAAAGGTGGTGAGCCAGGTGGTAACGGATCAAGAGATTAAACCGGGAGAAGATGATGTTCCCGGAAGCAGTAAAAAGGCTCAGGAAAAATTTGCGGAAATTTATGACAATCTGAATGCAGAAATGAAAAAAATGGGTGTACAATCAGAAGTGAAAATTGTACAGGGAGAAGATTACCAGTTTATTTCTTATAAAGATAAGGTTTTCTTTGATGGAGACAGTCCGGTAATCCGACCGGACGGAAAAAAAATTCTGGATGCATTTGTAAGGGCAATCAGGCCTTCGGCAGATACCATCAAAGAGATTCAGGTAATGGGACATACGTCCCAGGCTGAACCGAAGAAACCGAATAATGTAGAAACTGACAGAAGGCTTGCGGCAGCCCGTTCTGCCAATGTAGCGGCCTATATCCAGAGAAAGAAAGTCATTAATCCGGCAGATCTGCTTGCCGTATCTTACGGACAGTTTCACCCCATTGCAACATTTGCGACCCGAGAGGGAAGGGAGAAAAACAGAAGAGCGGAAATTCTGATTCTGGAAAAAGGAAGCTCGCAAAAGAGCCTGTCTGATTATTATAAGGAAGTCTATGGCAAAGGCGAGGGCGTAAAGACCCAGCAAAAGAATTAACCTAAGACTTCTTTCATAGAAAGGTATCGCAAAATGAGAATGACAGCAAAGAAAAGGAGGCATGGATAAGGTATGGCTGAAGTATTATCCCAAAGCCAGATCGATGCGCTTCTGAACTCTATGCAGAGCTCGGACAAGCAAGAGGCGAAGCCGGAGAAAAAGAAACAGAATTACCGAAAATATGACTTCTATAGCCCGAAAAAATTTACAAAAGACAGATTAAAGCTGGTTCGAGGAATCTATGAAAATTATGCCAGAATCGTATCATCAAGACTGAATGGGATTTTAAGAGTAAGCAGTGAAATAGAGGTTCTTACTGTAGAAGAGCAGCGTTACTACGAATTCAGCAACGCCCTCAGCGACAGTGATATTATGATGCTTTCGGATCTCAAACTTCAGGATGATTCTAAGAACCCGCCCCTTATTACCCATATCAATCAGATCCTCATGGTTAATATGATCGACAGGATGCTGGGCGGCCTGGGAGATGATACAGAGATTGACGCTTATTACACGTATACGGAGATAGAGCTTTCCTTGTACAGGCGTATTATGAGTTATATTTTAGGCGCAACGAAAGAAGCCTGGAGCAATTATATCAAGCTGGACATCGGAGAAGAGAGGCTGGAAGAAAACCCGAGCCTGTTTCAGGAAATCAGTCTGGATGAACCGGTGGCAATTGTTATGCTCAATGTAAAGATGGGCAATATAGAGGGGAAGGTCAGCGTCTGTATACCGGGCAACCTTCTTACCAGTATCTTTTCGATTATTGACCGGCGCAAACATGTGGAAAGCGACTATGTTCAGGATACCAAACGAACAAGAGAGGCGATTCTGTCAAAAATCAAAGATTCTGCGCTTACTGTTTATGCAGAGCTGGGTGAAGCGCAAGTCAGCCTGAGAGATGTATGCGGACTGAAAGTGGGAGACGTTCTGGATCTTAACAAATCCAAGAATTCCAATATTTCACTCTTTGTAGATAAAGAACCGTGGTTTGAAGGAAAAGCCGGCACACATAAAAAGAATGTGGCAATCAAGATTCAAAAACGCATCGGTGCAGATGATGAGGAGGAAGGGGCTTTGCAGGCACAGGGAGCCGAAACCGAATCGGAAAACCGGATGACTCAAGAGGAAGAGATTGTACAGCCTGAACTGACAGCACAGCCGGCAGAAGAACCGGCAGAGCAGCAGGTACAGGAATAGATAAATGATTTTTCTTTAGAAATGATAAAATAAAATAAAAGAAATGAGGTTTAAAAAATGGCAAAGATATTAATTGTTGATGATGCGGCATTTATGCGGATGATGGTAAAGGATACCCTTGCCAAGGGCGGATATACAGATGTGCATGAAGCAGTAGACGGAGCAGACGCTGTTGAAAAGTTCAAAGAACTGCAGCCGGATCTTGTAATTATGGATATAACAATGCCAAACATGGATGGACTGGAAGCGCTGAAAGCAATTAAAGCGGAAAAACCGGAATCAAATGTAGTAATGTGTTCTGCTATGGGACAGGAAAGCATGGTAATCGATGCAATTAAATCCGGTGCAAAAGACTTTATTGTAAAACCTTTTAAAGCTGATCGTATTTTAAAAACAGTAAGCTCGATTGTAGGCTAGGAGAAAGAAAAGATATGGGGAGGCATAATATGTCATTTTTAAGTTCATTGAACATCAGCGCGTCAGGGATGACGGCACAGCGCCTGCGGCTGGATGTGGCATCACAGAATATTGCAAACATAGAAACGACCAGAACAGAAGGCGGAGGACCTTACCGCAGGAAGATGGTGGTGCTGGAGGCAAAGGATGATTCTTTTCATCAGGTACTTTCCCGCACAATGGCGGCAGATGCGTCTCAGAGCAGAGCCGGAGTACGGGCGGCTGCGATTATTGATGATGAGACAGAACTAAAAGCTGTGTATGATCCGGAACACCCCGATGCAGATGAGGAAGGATATGTCCGGATGCCTAATATTGATATGGTAAAAGAAATGACGGACAGCATGGCTGCTACCAGATCATATGAGGCGAATATAACTGCTTTTAATGCAGTTAAACTCATGGCGCAAAAGGCCTTAGAGGTAGGCAAGTAATTTTGATAACGAAAAAAGGTTAAAAAATGCCATAAGGAGAGAAGCGGAATGTACAAAAAGAAGATGACGCCGATGGAAATGGATGCGATCGGTGAAATCCTGAATATCAGTTTGGGATCATCGGCAACAGCGGCATCTACAATGCTGAATGCCCGGGTCGATATTACGACGCCGGTCGTACAGGTTAAAAATAAAGACGAGTTTGAGTTTTCCAATTTGGAACCTGCTGTAGGAGTAGAGATTACCTACGTAGAAGGGCTGACCGGCAGCAATGTGATGCTGCTGAAACGTACTGATGTAAAGACCATCGTGGAAATGATGATGGGAATGGAAATGTCAGATGAGGAATTTGAGCTGAATGAGATGAATATCAGTGCGATCTGCGAGGTTATGAACCAGATGATGGGAGCATCCTCAACTGCACTGGCAGAACTGCTGTCTCGGACAGTGAACATCTCTACGCCCATTTCTTTTGAAATCAAGACAACGCAGCAGTTTATAGATAAATATTTTATAGAAGATGATCCAATGGTGGTAATTCACTTTAATTTAAAGATCGCAGATCGGATGGAAAGTGAATTCATCAATGTAATGCCTATCGCACTGGCAAAGGAATTAGTAGCGGGATTTTTCCCGGAAGGCACTTTGGATCAGGAAGAAGAGGAAGAAACTGCTGCACCGGAAGAAGCAATTTCCGAAACAGGATCCGATGCTGTTTTGGATCAGGCTGCTATCGAAAGCCTCATTGCTTCAGCCAATGAAGAAAGCAGCACACCGGAAACTGCAGCCTCTGAGCCTGCATCTGATGCTGTTTTGGATCAGGCTGCCATTGAAAGCCTCATTGCAGAAACAGCACCGGCAGAGACTCCTGCAGCACCTGTGGAAACACAGCCTGCAGCACCGCCGCCAGTGGCACCGGCGCCTGCACCGGCAGCACCTGCACCTCAGGTACAGCAGACCATGCCTGCCTCTGCAGATGCAAATGCAATGGTGATGCAGCAAATGCTGGAAATGATGCGGCAGCAGATGGAGATTCAGCAGCAGGAACTGCAGCAGATCAAAAATATGCAGAAGTCAGCTGCGGCGCCAAAGCAGATCAAAGTAAACCCGGTTCCTCAGCCAAATCTGACAGCAGAGGGCGAGGAAGGCGATCCGGATGCAAACCTGGATCTCATCATGGGAGTACCTTTGGAAGTATCTGTAGAAATCGGAAGAACCAAGAAACTGGTTCGGGATATTCTGGAATTAAACAAAGGTTCCCTTGTTGTACTCAACAAACTGGCAGGCGAACAGGTTGATGTCTTTGTCAACGGACAGTGCATCGCAAAAGGAGATGTGGTAGTCGTAGAGGATAACTTCGGTGTTCGTATTACAGAAATTCTGCAGGAAGAAATTGTAGTGGAACAGTAGGTGCAGCTGTATGGCAAAGGGAATTTTTACAGCAATCGGTACATTAATTGTCGTTGTCCTCATTTTGTACCTGGCGTATGTTGTTACAAAATATATTGGAAGGGGCGCAGGGATCGGAACCCGCTCGGGATGCATGCGTGTACGGGATCAGATTCCTCTGGGGAGAGATCGGTCTGCAGCGATTGTGCAGATCGGAGCCCGCTTTTTTCTGGTTGGAATCACAGGTTCACAGGTTTGCCTGCTGGCAGAGCTGGAAGAAGAAGAGCTGATTCCTTTTCAGGATACAAAAGATATGCAGGGGAAACCATACCCGGATTTTCGGGAACTGATGGACAAACTGGGGAGAGGGAAAAAGAAAGATGGACACTAATGCATTGATAAATATAAATGGAAATGGCGTCCCAACGTTGGAAATACTGGTAATGATGACTGTAGTAATGCTGCTGCCGTCCATCATTGTTATGATGACCTCTTTTACAAGAACCATCATAATTCTGTCATTTACCAGAAATGCGCTGGGAATTCAACAGACGCCGCCTAATATGGTTCTGGTTGGGATTGCATTATTTTTGACATTATTTATAATGCGTCCTGTGATCAGTGATATTAATGAGCAGGCATATGAACCGTATACGGAAGGAAGGATCACACAAGAACAGGCTTTAGATCGGGCTGAAGTTCCAATGAAACGTTTTATGCTTAAACAGACAGAGGTAAGCTCTGTTAACCTTTTCATTGAGCTGGCAGACATCGAAAAACCTGAAAATATGGAAGAACTCCCGCTTTCTGTAGTGGTTCCGTCTTTTATGACGAGTGAACTGAAAAGAGGTTTTATGGCGGGATTTTTGATTTTTATTCCGTTCCTTCTGATCGATGTGATTGTGTCCAGTGTATTGATGTCTATGGGAATGATCATGCTTCCTCCTGCCACCATTGCTTTGCCGTTTAAACTGCTTCTGTTTGTTACGGTAAACGGGTGGGAACTTCTCTTTGCGGCAATTGTGAAGGGATTTAATTTCTGACAATAGAGGGGTGATGCGATATGACAACCGGAGAAATAACGGATCTGATGTATGATTTCTTTATACTCGCCATTCAGCTGGGAGGACCCATCCTAATCATCAGTATGCTGGTGGGGGTGCTGATTTCCAT
>CAUWJW010000032.1:0-15724 GCA_963558985.1 uncultured Clostridia bacterium
CCGGAACGCTCATATCCTTGCTGTATCTGGGAATTCTCTATCAATCAGGAAAAATTTTAGACAGTATAATCAGTCTTAATGCTGCAGATTGGAATGTCTCAGATAGTTACTTTATTAGCCCCATCGCTTTTGGGGCAGGCATTTTCTGTTTAATCATTTCACTGATTTTGTGCATGATTGACTTATTTACGGCAAGGAGGGATAAATAAGGAAGTAAATTTAGCCGAAAATGTGAAGGCTAGAACCACTTTCATTACTATTTATGCCACCAACTGAAAGGCGGCAGAATGGAGATTATGATGAAGGATAGTCCATTAAAAAAAACGATATATATTAAATTATTGACGGGAATCATACTGATGATTTATGTTTCCTATCATATTTATGCATGTTCAATGGCTGCATCACAGCTTAACATCATTCCTTTTATGGCAGGGTGCATCGCTATTGTAATTACAGGATTTGGATTCGCAGCCCTATATGAATACGCTACTAATAAAAAGCGTACGCATGAGATTGCAAGAGCCCCAATAAGACAGCTGCTCGAAGGCGTATTGATTGCAATAGTAATTGCAATCATATGCAGTATCATTTATTTAATCTAGCAAGCAGTGTAGCAGATATCTGCAGATAAAGAAGGCGCCAGAACTTTTTTGTTGTGGCGTCTTCTTTGAATACAGTATCAATCATAGGAAAAAATAATCATGAAACAATCAAAATATATTACAGGTATTCTTTTAATTTTACTTGCACTTGTATTAGTTGGAGAACTATACGTGTGGTATATGCAGGGTGTCGAAACAAAATACTCTCTTACTACTTTTTACCTGCAAAAAGACGGTACGCAAGAAAAAATGCTTAAAGATTTAGTTCACACATCGGAAAAAGAGGGAGAAATATAATAAAATTTTGAGAAATATTTTATTAACAGGAGGAATCAGCCTGAGTGTTATCTTTTTTTCAACCGGCTTTTTATGATGGAAGCAGGCGTGTATCTTTTAGTCGGGGGAATCCTGCTGCTTGTGATAGAATTGCTGTTTTTTATGCGGTATGCGAGAAAAATGGAGAAACGGAACATAGGAAAAGTCTTGAAAGGAGGAGGATTTCTGGTAATTTGCTGCTGGTTCTTCAATTGATATTGCTTACGGATTACAGCATATTGAATGGAATTAGGGTTGACGGCATTCCCTCAATCACTGAAAAAGCGGTCCGAATACCTCCTCGGACCGCTTTTTACTATCTTTCACATACACACACTTTTATTTTCCGCTTTTCAGGCGGAAGGAATTTTATCTTTGATTGCTGCCCCGCAAAACCCGATTGCGATAATCGCTACTGCTGCGATGCCGAATAATACTTTTTTCATTGAACTCTTCCTTTCTTTATCTCTGAACCTTGATTACAGTTTCAGTATACCTCTCAATTATTAACGATTCCATTGATTTCTCTTACAACTTTCTTACAATTATGTAAGTTTCCTTTTTTCTCCCCCTTTTACAGGACAATCACTTCTGCTGTTTGCAAAAACAGAGAATTCCGTTTATAATAAATCTGGATTATTTATGTGAAGGAGATAGAAAAATGAATTATAAAATCGCAGTCGTTCCCGGTGACGGAATCGGTCCTGAGGTAATCGAAGAAGCTTTAAAAGTTCTCAGCAAAATAGAAAAAAAATACAACCATACTTTTGAATATACAAAAGTTCTGGCAGGAGGCGCTGCCATTGATGCAACAGGCGGCTGTCTTCCGCAGGAAACCATAGACATCTGCAAAAATAGCGATGCCGTACTTCTCGGCGCTGTAGGCGGCTGGAAATGGGATACACTTCCGGGAGATCAGCGCCCGGAAAGAGCGTTGCTTGGTCTGCGCAAAGAGCTGGGACTGTTTGCTAATCTGCGCCCTGCCCTTCTGTTTGAATCGCTGGCAGAGGCCTGCCCGTTAAAGCCGGAAATCATCCAGGGCGGTCTGGATCTTCTGGTAGTGCGGGAACTTACCGGAGGCATTTATTTTGGCGAAAAGGGAGTAAAAGAAACGGATCTTGGGCCTGCTGCCTATGACGTAGAGCAGTACGCAGAGGAAGAAGTCCGCCGTATTGCCATCATTGCCTTTGACATGGCCATGAAGAGAAACAAGAAGGTGACCAGCGTGGATAAGGCCAATGTCTTAGAAAGTTCCCGCCTGTGGAGAAGGGTTGTCACTGAGGTGGCAAAGGATTACCCTGAAGTTGAACTGAATCACCTGTATGTGGACAACACGGCGATGCAGATGATTCTCAACCCGAAACAGTTTGATGTGATTCTTACCAGCAATATTTTCGGGGATATTCTTTCCGATGAAGCCAGTCAGATTACAGGTTCTATCGGCATGCTCCCGTCTGCAAGTCTGGCAAAAGGAAACTTTGGAATGTACGAACCGGTTCACGGCTCTGCGCCGGATCTTACCGGTCAGAACAAGGCAAACCCAATGGCCACTATTTTGTCAGCAGCCATGATGCTACGCTATACCTTCGGTCTGTCTCAGGAAGCTGATGATATTGAACGTGCCGTGAAACAGGTTCTCGCAGACGGATACCGGACACCTGATCTGATGGCTGACGGCGGCAGAGAAATCGGAACAAAAGAGGCCGGCGACCTGGTTGCCGCTGCAATCTAGGTTAACAAAGATTTTACACACATTTAATCTTTGTGCGGTAGCTTCCCTTCCCTTACAGACTTATACTTTTAGGGAAAGGAAAAAACTATGACACAAGAATCTTACATTGATACAATTATTAAAGAAGAAAACATATTTCCCGTATATCAGCCCGTTGTTTCCCTGACTAAGGGGGATATCTTCGGCTATGAAGCGCTCAGCAGGGTCAGGCAGGACTCAGCCCATGCTGCACCGCTTCCCATCGGGGAAATATTCCAAATGGCAGAACAAAGCGGACACCTCTGGGACTTTGAACGTCTCTGCCGCAGGAAAGCGCTGGAAGGCGCAAAAAATATCCCAAAAGGCAAGAAATTATTTCTCAACGTTTCACCCAATGTAGTTCACGATCATCAGTTTAAAAGCGGGTTTACCAATCAATATCTGAATAAATACGGAATCAGCACCACTGATGTGATTTTTGAACTTACAGAGCATACAGCCATTGAAGATATGGAAAGCTTTAAAGCAGCCCTGAACCATTATCGCCGGCAAGGCTATGAAACAGCACTGGATGATGTGGGTGCAGGAGAATCCGGTCTTAACACTCTGCTGGATCTGTCTCCTACATATCTGAAACTGGATATGCATATCATCCGGGATATTGAGAAGCACCATATGAAGCGGTCTCTGGTGCGCTCCTTTGTTCAATTTGCAAATGCCAGCAATATCACCCTCATTGCGGAAGGCATTGAGACATCTCAGGAGCTGTCGGTTCTGATTGATCTTGGCGTAGAATACGGCCAGGGCTTTTATCTGGGGAAACCTGCCGCCGCACTGCAGCCCGTATCTTCTGCTGTCCGGCAAGAAATCCTCAAACTTTCCAGGACACCTGCCGAAGGAAATTACACCCCCCTGACCCTTAGAGCAATCATGCATAATGATGAAATCAATCAGTACATTGATTCCGGAAATGCGCTTTTGGAGCGATTGGGATTCACAGAACATTCCAGAGTGCACAGCAGCAAGGTCTCTGCTGCTGCAGGAAAAATACTGGCAGAACTGAACTATTCCGAAGAAGAGATTGAACTTGCCCGGATTGCGGGCTATATGCATGATATGGGAAACTGTATCAACCGAAATGATCATGCCCATACAGGCGGTATTCTGGCCTTTCAGATTCTGAGCAAGATGCATGCAGACCCTGCCGCCATTGCTAAAATCATCGGGGCAATCGGAAACCATGATGAACGGACCGGGTGTGCAACCGAACCGATTTCTGCTGCGCTGATTATCGCAGATAAAACGGATGTGCGGCGCAACCGTGTACGCAACCGGGAAATGACGGACTTTGACATCCATGACAGAGTGAATTATGCAGCCGTTTCTTCCCAGCTGTCTGTCCTCCCGTCAGAAAAGGAAATCAGACTGGATATTGAACTGGATCACAGCATCTGCAGTATTATGGATTACTTTGAAATTTTCCTGCAGCGCATGCTCATGTGCCGGAGAGCTGCAGAGATTTTAGGCTGCACATTCAGCCTCATTGCCAACGGCAGCCAGGTTCTGTAATGCCGCTGTTTGACTTACCTCCCTTGAGAAGCTATAATCTTGAAGCAGGAGGTTTTTTTATTATGCACACACAACATGCACAAAAAAAGCGATGCTTCTGATGGCTGTCTGCGCATCTTTATGGAGCATCAGCGGTATTTTTATTAAATGGATTGACTGGAACCCTTTTCTCATTGCCGGCGGCCGCAGCCTGATTTCTGCTGCTGTTTTAGGTCTTTTTATGTATCTGTCAAAAATAAAGGTAACCTTGTGCAGATATTCAGCGGGAGCAGGCGTCAGCCTCGCGGTCTCTTTCTTATGCTTTGTTTCTGCAAATAAGCTGACAACAGCGGCCAATGCCATTGTCCTGCAGTATACTGCGCCAATCTTTATTCTGCTTATTTCCGTTCTCTTCCTCCATCAGAAGATTAAGCGCAGGGAAGTTCTGGTCGTAGCTGCCACAGCTGCAGGTATTGTATTTTTCTTCCTGGACAAGCTTTCCCCCGGAAATATCGCAGGAAATATACTGGGTATTCTTGCAGGGTTCTTCCTGTCCATCATGTTTGTTCTGGTAGGTCAGGGCGGCGATGACGATTCTGTGCGAATGAGCGGTATCCTTTTTGCTCATATTCTGACGGCTCTTGCCGGCATTCCTGTGGGAGCTGCTTTTACTGCTTCCATTTCCGCTTATGAGGTTTTCCTGATTGTAATCCTGGGCGTTTTCCAGCTTGGAATCCCCTATATTTTATATGCCATCGCCGCAAAAGACTGTTCTCCCCTTGCCTGCTCACTCATCGGCATGCTAGAGCCTCTGCTGAATCCTCTGTGGGTATTCCTCTTTGACGGTGAAATACCCGGTTTTTTCGCCTTAGTCGGCGGTATTGCCGTCCTTGCTTCTGTAACGCTGTGGTGCATTGCAGAAAACCGGAGCGGGCAAGTGCAGCCTTCTACACAAACTGGTACTCCATATCCACATGAGGAATGCCATCTTCCAGGTACGGATCTGAAATAGGTACAAACCCCACGGATTTGTAGAAGTCCAACAAATATTGCTGGGCAGATATTTTGATGACATCTTCATGAAGATATTCCTGAATAAATACCAGCGCCTTGTTCATCATGTGGCGGGCAAGCCCGATCCCCCGGTATTCCTCCCGCACGGCTACTCTTCCAATGGACACGGTATCAAATATCTGCCCTTTATTCAGGATCCTCAGGTATCCCTGCAAATTTCCGTTTTTTTCTACAAACAGATGATGCGCATAGCGGTCTTTGTCATCGCAATCCTGATAAAGGCACTTTTGTTCCAACACGAAGATGTCTGACCGCAGTTTCAGAATCTGATACACTTCTTCTGCATTCAGTTCTGTAAAGTCTTTAATAATAATTCTCATTTTCTTTCTCCGATGATTCTTTTACAGTGTATTTTTGGATAAAACGAAACATTGTCTTCTCATAGAGCCGAGGATGATCAAAATAAATATCCGTATGTCCACTGTCTGTTACAGACAAAATCTCTTTCTGATTTTTTTTCATAGCTCCATAAAGATCTGCTCCCATATGAAAAGGTGTTATTTTATCCTTTTCCGTATGGAAAATCAGTACGGGAACTGTGGTATTGTGTACATAGCTGCAAACGTTTCCATCTTCATAGCTGTATCCCAGTTTTAATTTTGTGATCATGTCGCCCATGTCCAGTTTAAACTCCATGGGAAGCCACTTTGTTTTTCTTACAAGAAACCCTATAATCTCTCGCATATTGCTGACCGGACAGTCTAGTACGGCAAAGTCCAGCTTTTCCTGCGCCTCACTGGTTCCCAGATAAAATCCTACTGTGGCGCCGCCGATAGAGGAGCCCCATCCGCCCACCTGCTGCTGTGGTCCGGTCCGCTGCCGCACATAGTCCACACAGTCTTTAAAATCCCTGCTTTCCCAATAGCCGCAGGTCATGTATTCTGCGGTGCTTTCCCCTGAAGCTCTCTGATCATAAGTCAGCACATTATATCCATGGCGCAGAAACATTTCCGCTACCGGATAGCCGGTCAGTCTGTTTCCATTAAGACCGTGCGCCATGACCACCGTCTTTCTCTTCTTGTCTCCATTCGGGGTCAGATAATTTGCAGGAATCTGATGGGAGCCAAAGGTTGATGGAATAGAAACCTCTTCAGCATGATATTTTGCTTCAAAGGCTTGCACATCAAATCCCCGTTTGCCAAGAGATTCCCTCTTGCATTCCAGAGGGCGGCGCGCCTGATTAACAGCATGAACAGAAGCATCATATACATATACACCTACTGCTCCGCAGAAGATCCCTCCCGCTGCCACAGCACTTATCAGGATTGTAAGAATGATTTTTACGGTCTGATTCTTTTTCATAAGCTAATTCTATGCGCTCAAACGCAAACCGATGACTCCAAGAAGAACCATTCCCATAAAGAAGAGTTTCTTCCGGTCTCTGCTTTCTTTAAACACGACAATTCCAAATGTAACGGTAAATATAGTTCCAAGCCCTGTCCAGACTGCATAGGCAATGCCCAGAGGAAGGGTTTTTACTGCCAGAGAAAGCAGAAAAATACTCAGCGACACAGTCAGTATCGTAAGAACGGTGTATTTCTTATTTTTAAATCCGTCTGATAGTTTCATGAACACGGTAAAACCCAGCTCGCAGAAGGAAGCCAGAATGAGTACGACCCACATCATGCCTGTTTTTCCTCCTCTCCTTCACAGAATTTCAATCCGATAATCCCTATCAGCAGGACAATCAGCGACAAAATCTTTAATAGGCTGACTCCCTCTCCCAGGGCAACGATTCCGATCATGGTAGTTCCAGCAATACCAAGTCCGGTAAAGACTCCGTACGACATGCCGATTCCGAATACCCTGACACCCCTTTCCAGCAGAAAAAAGCTGATCACGATAAACACAATCGCAAGCAGCGATGGCCACAGTACCGTAAACCCATGGGATTCTTTCATAAAATAGCCCCATATAAACTCCACAAGACCTGCTACAATCAGACAGACCCATGCGATTCTCTTTTCTCTTTTCATATTGCCTCCTATCGCTCGTTCTCATTCTACCATAATCCCTGACGCTGTCAAAAGGGAGACTGCCTCAGGAAAGATGTAAATTTCTTAAAGGCGGAAAAAGGCAACAAAATCCCATCTGATCTTTCCACCTCGTTCCATGCCATTCCCACAACAGAGCACTGTTGAAATCCATTATCTGCAGCATCTGTAAATTGAAAACGGCCGTTGTATATCACACAGTTTTCAAATGTGCAGTTTTTTATACTGCAAGGCAGGAGTTCCGTATCATAAACTTTACAGTCCTGAAAGTGGCAGTCTATAAAAACAGTATCTCTAATCCGCCCTTGTTCTAACCTTATCCCCTCAAAAAGTTCTCTTTCGTATACCATAAATTCCCTCTTTTACGTGCCTGCTTCAGGTAGCAATTTTGCCTATGTTCTAGTATACGATGAAATCGCTGCGCCTGCAAGCAACACCTTGCTGCTCCATTTTGATTATGTTGCTGTCACAAATTTTGCAATTAATTTTAGGAAAAATCACAAAAAAGTCTTTACACATTTTTATGTCCGTGGTAAAATGCAGACAGATTACAGTGAAAGGATACAAGGCAATGTTAAACAAGTTCGCAGCATTTGCAGCTGAATACTTTTATTTTTACTTTACTTTCTTTTTTAAGGGTAAGGTGAATTTTGCTGCAATGAGATGACTCGTAAAACTTTGTTGACTGACAGGCTTCAGCCTTGAGATATTCTCCGCAAGTGAAATTCACTTGCGGAGTTTTTTTATTCATGCAGGAAATATTGATTTTCCATTAGGAAAGGAGAACACATTATGATTATTATTTTAAAAGACAACCCGGATGAAAAACAGCTTGAAAATCTGACTACATGGCTCAAAAGTATGGATCTGGACATCCACTCCAGCAAAGGGGAAAGCACTACTATACTGGGACTGGTGGGCGACACTTCGGCCGTTGACATGGATCTGATCAGCGCCCTTGATATTGTGGAGAGCGTAAAACGTGTTCAGGAGCCGTACAAAAATGTAAACCGCAAATTCCATCCTCAAGATACAGTAGTGGACATCTGCGGTGCAAAAATAGGCGGCGGAAACTTCCAGATTATTGCCGGTCCCTGTTCTGTGGAATCAGAAGCGCAGATCTGCGAAGTAGCGCAGTCTGTCAAAGAGTCCGGTGCCCATCTTCTGCGCGGAGGTGCTTTCAAGCCGAGAACTTCCCCATATTCTTTCCAGGGAATGCGCTCTGAGGGGATCGAACTCCTTGTGGAGGCGAAGAAAAAATCCGGTCTTCCTATTGTAACAGAGGTTATGGATTTATCACATCTTCCGCTCTTTGAAGATGTGGATGTCATTCAGGTAGGCGCCAGAAATATGCAGAACTTTGAACTGCTTAAGGAGCTTGGCCGTACAGACAAACCGATTCTCCTCAAGCGAGGTCTTTCCAGCACCCTTCAGGAACTTCTGATGAGTGCGGAGTATATCATGGCCGGAGGAAACGATAAGGTTATTTTATGCGAACGGGGAATCCGTACTTTTGAAACAGCGACAAGAAATACACTGGATCTGGCCGCTATTCCGCTTTTGAAAACCATGACTCACCTTCCGATTATTGTGGATCCGAGTCATGCAACAGGTATTGCGCATCTGGTGAAACCGATGGCTATGGCTGCAGCAGCTGCAGGCGCCGATGGTCTGATGATTGAAGTACACAACGATCCGCCTCATGCACTGTGCGATGGAGCGCAGTCTCTGACACCTGAAGCTTTTGCGGATGTTGTAAATTCCGTTAATGCCATTCTCCCTCACGCATACAAAGGATAAGAATATGATGAACATCGCAATTATTGGTCTGGGGCTCATCGGCGGCTCCATGGCAAAAGCAATCAAAGAAAATACAGATCATACAGTGTGGGGATACGACCGCAATGATACTGTCATGAAAAAAGCCGTACTTGTAGATGCCATAGATGCACCCCTTACAGATTCCCTTCTTGCCCGGTGTGATCTTACGATTGTCGCTTTGTACCCGCAGGCAGCCGTGGATTATATCACAGAAAAACAGGACATTTTTAAAAAGGATTCTATTGTTCTTGACTGCTGCGGGGTTAAACAGACCGTATGCAGTCAGGTCGAACCCATTGCTCTGAAGCAGGGATTTGTTTTTATCGGAGGGCACCCTATGGCAGGTCTGGAGCATTCCGGCTTTGACCACGCAAAGAAAGCACTGTTTCAAAATGCATCTATGATTCTGACTCCCACCAAAGGAAACATCCAGGATCTAGAAAAAGTAAAGGATCTGTTCAAAGCCATCGGTTTTACCAGATTGCAGGTAGCCACCCCTGAAGAGCACGATCGTATGATTGCCTTTACCTCACAATTGGCACATGTCGTTTCCAGCGCCTATATCAAAAGCCCTTCTGCTTTGAAACATCAGGGTTTCTCTGCAGGCAGCTACCGTGACATGACCCGGGTAGCCAAGCTGAATGAAGACATGTGGACCGAGCTTTTTCTAGATAATCCTCAGTATCTTGCTGAGGAAATTGACGGAATCATATGCCGCCTCAAAGAATACAGTACCGCCATCAGAAAAAAAGACAAAGCCTCGCTGCGGGAGCTTTTAAAAGATGGCCGTGAAAAAAAAGCACTCATTGATGGAGAGATATTCTAATGGATAAAATTACAATTTGCGCATCTAAAACTTATGATATTCTTACAGAACCCGGCCTCTTAGCAGAAAGCGGGAATCTAATCCGCTCTGCTTTAGGGGAAAAGGCACGAAAGCTTTGCATTGTAACAGATGATCTGGTAGCTCCCCTCTATGAGGCAGTGCTTGCCCGTTCATTAGAAGCAGCCGGCTATGAAGTGATCTGCTTCGTCTTTCCTCATGGCGAAAAGTCAAAGAGCCTTGAAACCACAGGGCAGCTTCTGGAGTTTTTGGCAGAAAATCAGCTTACCAGATCCGATGCACTCGTTGCTTTGGGAGGCGGCATCACTGGAGATCTGACCGGATTTGCTGCTGCTTCTTATCTGCGGGGGATCTCTTTTGTGCAGATACCGACGACTCTTCTGGCCGCAGTGGATTCCTCTGTCGGAGGCAAAACAGGCGTCAATCTGAAAGCGGGAAAAAATCTTGCAGGCGCTTTCTGGCAGCCCTCTCTTGTGATTTTTGATCCGGATACGATGAAAACTTTATCCCGGGATCTTCTTCTTGATGGCGCTGCAGAAGCCATTAAGGCAGGCGCCATTGCAGACAGACAGCTGCTTTCTTCTATCAAAGACAGCAGCCGGCTGACGGATCCTGATTTGCTGATCTCCCTCAGCAGCCGGGCCATCCGCATCAAACAAGAAGTCGTTGAGGCAGATGAACGGGACACCGGTGTAAGACAGCTGCTCAACTTCGGACACACCATCGGTCATGCCATTGAAAAATGCAGCAGCTATTCCATCCGCCATGGTCATGCAGTGGCCATAGGCATGGTTCTTGCGACAAGAGCCTCACTGCGTATGGGCTGGTCCAAAGAAGACTGCTGCAAGCCTCTGACAGCGCTTCTGGAAAAGCTGGGCTTTTCTCTGGAATGTCCCTACTCTGCCGCTCTGCTGACAGAAGCAGCCCTTCAGGATAAAAAGCGAATGGGAGAAACCATCACGTTAGTTATCCCCGAAACGCTGGGACATTGTGTTTTAAAACAGCTCCCCGTTTCTCAGTTAGAAACTTTTATAAAGGCAGGCTTATTAATATGAAGATAAAAATCAACCCCCATACCCTTGCAGGCAGTGTCACTGCTGTTGCATCTAAGTCCCACGCCCACAGGCTGCTCATTGCAGCTGCGCTCTCCGAAAAAGATGCGGATGTAACCATCCGTACTTTATCGGAAGACATCCGGGCAACGCAGGCCTGCCTCCGAGAACTCCGGGAATCGGTACCCATGATGGACTGCCATGAAAGCGGTTCCACTCTGCGGTTTCTTATTCCAACGGCAATGGCATTAAAAGAGGAAGCCGTTTTCTTCGGTTCCGGCCGATTGCCAAAGCGGCCTATTTCTCCTTTAAAAGAAGAAATGGAAGCACACGGGTGCAAATTTGAAAACCATGGCCGCCAAAACGGAAATGCTCGTGAGATCTGCTGCATCAAAGGCAGACTCCGGGGCGGCACGTTTACACTCCCCGGCAATGTAAGCTCCCAGTATATCACCGGCCTGCTCTTTGCCCTGCCTCTCCTTTCAGAGGACAGCCGTATCTGCATCACTTCCCCTCTGGAGTCTAAAGGATATGTAGATCTGACGCTGGATGTGCTGAAACAGTTTGGCATTCAGATCCGCACAGAAGAAGAAAACGGGCTGCTTACTTACATCATCAAAGGACAGCAAAGCTATCAGGCTCCCCCTGCTGTTTGTGCAGAAGGAGACTGGTCCAATTCCGCTTTCTGGGCAGCAGGAGGCATTCTCTCTTCCGGTTCGGGTATTCTTTGTACGGGCATTGATCCGGCGTCTATCCAAGGCGACAGAGAGATTCTCAATCTTGCCCGGAAAATGGGCGGAAAAATCACAGAAAAGCCAAATGGTTTTCTGGCTGCCGGAGCCCCACTTTGCGGCATCTCGATTGATGCTTCCGGAATCCCTGATCTTGTCCCTGTTCTTTCTGTTCTTGCAGCTGTGTCACAGGGAACTACGCATATCTATAATGCGCACAGACTGCGGATCAAGGAGTCCGATCGCCTGTCCGCTATGCATGACTGCCTGACCAGGCTGGGCGCCAGCGTGGTGCAGGAAAAAGGAGGACTTGTCATCCACGGTGTTCCCCGCCTCAAAGGGGGAACTGTAAGCGGCTATAACGACCACCGCATTGTTATGTCCATGGCTATTGCCTCCATTGTCTCTGACAGCCCTATCGTCATAGAAGGCGCAGATGCAGTCAATAAATCATATCCCGGATTCTTCGAAGATTTCCGGTCCCTTGGAGGTGAATACCATGTTCTCTAGTTTTGGAAAAAATATAAAAGTGACGATTTTCGGTGGTTCCCATGAGCCGGAAATCGGCGTTTCCGTTACAGGGCTTCCTTTGCATACAGCCTTTGATCTTTTGGAGCTGCAGGCTTTCCTAGACAGACGGGCGCCCGGAAACAGCCCCTATGCCACCACCCGAAAAGAGCCGGATCAGGTCCGTCCTGAAAAAGGACTTCGCATTGTGGACAATCTTGCCATTGTGACAGAGCCTTCCGTCACAATGACCATTGCCAATACCAATACCCGTTCCGGAGATTATAAAAACCTGCGGGATGTCCCAAGACCGGGCCATGCGGATTATACTGCCCATGTGAAATACAAAGGAAGCCTGAACATGGCAGGAGGCGGCCCCTTCTCTGCCAGAATGACAGCACCTCTTTGCATCGCAGGCGGAATCGCTGTGCAGCTTCTGCGCAAATACGGCATTCGGATCGGCGCCCATCTCTATTCCGTAGCAGATATCAAGGATGACCCCCTGAACCCTCTGGCACCCTCCGTTCCCACGGATTCAGACTTTGCCGTTCTCTCACCTGCGGCAGGAAAAAAAATGCAGGAAACGATCCTGCAGGCCAGAAAAGACGGTGACTCCGTAGGCGGCATCGTAGAAGTTTACGCAAAAGGATGCCCTGCCGGTCTTGGCGGACCTATGTATGACGGCGCAGAGAGCGTTCTCGCTCCGATTTTTTTCGGCATCCCTGCAGTAAAAGGCGTCGAATTCGGCGCAGGTTTTGCCTCTGCCCAAATGTTCGGTTCCCAGAACAACGATCCCTTCCGTATGGAAGGCGGGCATATCAAAACAACTACAAACCATCACGGCGGAATTCTGGGCGGAATCACATCCGGTATGCCGCTCATTGCACGGCTGGCTTTTAAGCCCACCCCTTCCATTGCAAAGGAACAGCAGTCTGTCAGCCTGAGCAGAAAAGAAAATGCACCCCTGTCCATTCACGGCCGGCACGATCCATGCGTGGCTGTTCGCGCAGTCCCTGTCTGTGAGGCTGCCCTTGCCATTGGACTTTTAGATATGATTATGGAGGAAGAACATGAAATTAGATGAAATCAGAAAACAAATCGACACCGTAGACTCACAGATTGCCGATCTCTTTAAAGAAAGAATGGGATTGGCGCTGGAAGTTGCAAAAACGAAAAAAGAAAACAATCTGGCTGTTGTAAATAATGCCAGAGAAAAAGAAATACTTCATCGTATTTCCGAGGAAATAGGCGAGCCCCTGGACGGTTATGCCCGTATCCTTTTCAATACGCTCTTTGATTTGAGCCGTTCTTATCAGAACAACTACCTTTCCCGCATTTCCGATATCGGGGAGCGCATCGAAAAAGCGCTGGAAGAAACACCGAAACTGTTTCCAAAAAAGGCGGTTGTTGCCTGCCAGGGCGTTCAGGGCTCCTATTCTCAGGCTGCCTGCGAGAAACTCTTTGAAGTCCCAAGCACTATGTATTTCAACAGTTTCGAAGGCGTGTTCAATGCTGTTGAAAAGGGTCTTTGCCAGTATGGTATCCTGCCGATTGAAAACAGCTCCTATGGATCTGTAGGTACTGTATATGACCTGATGAAAAACTACAATTTCCATATTGTAAAGAGTATCCGTCTCCGGATCAACCACAGCCTTCTGGCTAAACCGGGAACGAAATTAAAAGATGTAAAGGAAATCTTCTCCCATGAACAGGCAATCGGACAGTGCGGAGAATTTTTAAAGACTTTAAAGGATGTGAAGATTACCGTATGCGAAAACACAGCAAGAGCTGCAAAAATGGTTGCAGAGTCAGACCGCAGCGATGTTGCGGCAATCTGCTCCCGTGACTGTATTGAACTTTACGGTCTGGAATCGCTCAATAACAATATACAGGTCAGCGATAACAATTATACACGCTTCATCTGTATTTCCAAAAACCTGGAAATCTATCCGGGGGCAAACAAAATCAGCCTGATGCTGTCTCTGCCGCACAAGCCAAGTGCGCTGTACCATATGATTGCCAAGTTCTCCGCTCTTGGGGTAAATCTGACAAAGCTGGAATCCCGTCCTGTCCCTGGAAGCGATTTTGAATTCATGTTTTATTTTGACATGGAAGCATCTGTCTACTCTCCGGAACTGGTCAGCCTCCTGGGTCAGCTGGAAAATCAGCCTGAAATCTTTGTGTTCCTCGGCAGTTATTCAGAAACCATCTAGGGGAAAGGGAGGCGTTCATTATGACATACGGACTGGTGGGAGAAAAGCTGGGCCACAGCTACTCAAAACTTATCCATGAAAGCCTGGAGCGGTATTCCTACCAACTGTTCAGCCTGGATCGGGAAGCATTTGACAGGTTCATCGCCAATCGGCAATATAACGGTCTCAATATCACCATCCCTTATAAAAAAGCGGTGATTCCCTTCTGTGACCGGCTGTCTGATTCAGCCCGCCGCATTGGCGCTGTCAATACGCTGTATTTTCAGGATGGGCAGCTGTGGGGCACGAATACAGACTATGACGGTTTTCTCTATGCAGCTGAAGCTGCCGGAATTTCCTTCTATGAAAAAAAAGTGCTGATTCTGGGGAATGGAGGCACCAGCCTTACCGTACGCAAAGCTGCAGCCGACAAAGGCGCTGCAGAGATTCTGATTACATCCCGCAGAAGTGAGAAAGGGTGCATTTCCTACGAGGAACTGCACCATCATCGGGACATTGAAATTGTAATAAATACAACACCTGTGGGGACCTATCCCAACAATGGTGAGCGGCTTATCTCCCTTACGGATTTTCCCCAGTGCTGCGGGGTGATAGACGTAATCTACAACCCCTTTGCCACCGACCTGCTACAGCAGGCAGAAGAACGAAAAATTCCTCACTCCAATGGTCTTCCCATGCTGGTAGCACAGGCTACCGCTGCTGCAGAACACTTCCTGCAGGAAAAAGGCTTTAAAGAGGAAAACGTGCGAATCCTGAACAAGCTGCGCCGAGAGATTGAGAATATTGTACTAATCGGGATGCCCGGCTGCGGAAAATCAAGCATTGGAAAAAAGCTTGCGCAGATCCTTGGCAAGACCTTTGTCGATCTGGATGAACTTGTAGAAAAAGAGGCCGGTCAGTCTATCCCGTCTCTTTTTAGGGAATATGGTGAACCTTATTTTCGCAATCTGGAAACCCGGGCGGCGAAGAAAGCGGGAAAGGAAAAGTCACAAGTAATCGCTGCCGGCGGCGGCACTGTCCTGAGGCCGGAAAATATGAAGGCGCTGTCTCAGAACGGAAGGGTTGTTTTTATCCGGCGTCCTTTAGAAAATCTGGCAACGGACGGGCGGCCTCTTTCAAAAGATGCAGATGCACTGAAATCCATGTATGCACACCGCCTTCCTCTTTATGAGCAATACGGTCAGATTGCTTTTCAGGGAAAAGAAGGCATTGATGCCTCTGCAAGCGCCCTTGCAGAGCTTCTGTATTGATGCATATATAAAAGCGGAGGAGCTTCGGTAAAGTTTTCTCGTTAACGAAGCTCCTCCGC
>CAUWJW010000033.1:0-15624 GCA_963558985.1 uncultured Clostridia bacterium
GACTTTCTGTGTACTGACAGGAGAATTGTTCAGCACCATTGGCTGTGAAATTAAGTACCGGAATTTAATATTTTTCGTGCTTCCTGCATATTGGTAGCTGCATTCAGTTCTCGAATATTCTGATTGTTGATTTTCAGAGGAACACAACGCTCCAATACTCGGTCATAAATTCTGGCTCTTGCCAGATTTTTCGGATGTTTCAACTCATCCAAAGTTAGATTGGTGGTTACAATCAGCGGCTTCTTGCTTTGGTATCGGCAGTCAATCACATTAAATACCTGCTCCAAAGCAAATTCGGAACTTCGCTCAATTCCCAGATCATCAATAATCAGCAGACTGTATTTATTAAAGCTGTCAATGAACTGGTTTCTATCATCGGAATACATTCCGGTCAGCGTATTCAGTATTCTGGAAAAGTTGGTCATCAGAACCGGAACACCTTTGTCTAACAGGGCATTTGCAATGCATCCGGCGAAAAAGGATTTGCCAGTTCCCACATCTCCCCAGAGAAGCAGTCCTAACGAGTTAGCTTTCATTTCCTCCCAATGTGCCACATAATCATGGGCTTTCTGCATTTCCGGATTGTAGCCTTTATCATTGGCAAAGTTATAATCATGCAGGGATTTATCCTGCAATCCATTTGCTTTCAGTCGAGACACCTGCAAAAGAAATTCCTGATGCTTACGTTCCGCTTCTTCCTTGTCGTATTCTTCCTGCTGACAACGACAGCGAACCGTAGGGAGGAATACTCGTTCCTTCAGTTCAATTCGGTGCTGCCTGGGTGTGTGGCATTTGGAACAATAGATCAGTCCGTCAGCTTCATTCAGGTATTCATCCTCTGCAAGCTCTCTCGGCTGAAACAAATCGTCCACTGCATTTGCTATTGGTTTCATAGGCTTTCGTCCTCCTTACATTCATAGGTTCTTTTGGCAGGAGCAGGATGGTCTTGCGATGCCCAGCTCCGTATGGTAGCTGCATGATTGGCATATTGCTTTCCGCTGGACGCCATATATCTGGACAGCTTTTCAATGTATTCCTGATAGTGTGGTACTTCGCTTTGTAAAGATGACAGTTCTTCCGTGGTCAGGAAAACATTTTGATAGAAACCATAGGCGGTACGATTATCCTTACTCTCTGAATTTGTTCTTTTAATATTGTTCTTCTCTTTATTACTACTGGACAGTTTTCTGTCTGTCTCAGAGAAAGTTTTCTTTCCATCTATAGGATAGTTTTCCGTCTGTCTTACGGAAAGAGTTCTGTCCGTCTGTGTCAGATACTCTGGTGGATATTTGACATAGATTCTGTTTGGAAAACCTGCGCCCTGACGTTTTCGGACAATCAGAGTTTCTTTTTCCAGAGCTGTCAGCGCAGTTTTAATGGACATTTCGCTTTTGTGCATGGCTTCTGCCAGATTCTTGATGGGAAAGAGAATGAACACATAACCTTGTTCATCTGTCCACCCATCATTTTTCTGTGACAGCCTTGCTCGGTCGAGCAAAATAGTGTACAGGATTTTGGCAGTTTCGCTCAGTCCATCCTTATCCAGTAAAAATCTTGGGAATGCCATATAGGGCGGTATCAGGCTATCCTGTGTCAGAAATTGTGTCATGTGTTCACCTCCCTCCTGTGAGATTAGCTTGGAGAAGAATTATTCTCCAAGGAAATCCCAATCCAGTTCTGCATCCGGTTCCTGCTGAATAACCGGAGTCGTGGTATGAGGTACTTGCGACAGTCCAGCCATACAACCTGCCAGAAAGACCGGAAGTGTTTTCTCCATGACGCTTTCCACTGAGGAAACAATCTGATTTACAAATCGTTCCTCACGTTCTCTGGTTTCCAGATATGGATCATCCTGGCTGCGGTAATAGCGGTCAAAGTATTCCACCAGCGCCAAGGCGATCACATTGCTATAAGACTTGAAGTGCTGCTTGTCCATGGTCTGAAGATACTGCCACGCATCTGCGTATCTTTTTCTAAATTGAAGCGAAGGTTTGTGCTGCGGATATTCTCGCTCATGGCTTACTCCTTCCTGCGAAGGCTGGCAAAGGTGAGATATTCATAACCTTTGGCTGTCGCACAAATGTCATCCAGAACAGTCACTCGGCTTTCATCGTACTGTCCGAAGTGCTTGACCAGACAGCCGCCACCACCCACGATATACAGTCGCATCAGATTCGGATTGTATTCATAGCGTCTGAGCGTTGCGAAAATATCTGCCACATATCGCTTAGCTACGGAAGTAATACAATCCAGATACGGCTTGCTGATGTCAGCCGTTCCGAAACGAAGCACCTGCTCAATGGTGGATTCTTCGATTTTTACCCCGAAGCTGTCCAGTACCGCATTCTTGGCGGCAATCGTGCACTGGTTGACACCGAACTTTTCTGTCCAACAGCGACTTTCCATCGCCCTTTTGTTGTTGATATACAAAATGTTCATGGTGCCATTTCCAATGTCTGCCAGAAGATTGGTTCCTTTGAAATCACCCAGACGGCTGACGATAGCAGGATAACCTTGTGGCAACAGACTGCATCCAACGAAACGGATGTGATAGTCCTTGCCGTTGAAACGGAAATCCACTTCCTTATTACGAAGCAGGTAGCTTCGGAAATCTTCACGCTGTTTGCGGATCCAGGTCAGTGGCAGACCGGCAGCCAGATGAACATCGGCTTCACGGATGCCATATACATTCAGTTCTCTGGCAACCGCCATAAGGGTCAGAATGTAGTAGTCCTCATCCATAGCCTTGTCTGCGATAAATTCCTTATGACCTTCCCCGATGCGGTAATAGATACCACCATACTCCAGAATGTTTCCGAAGAAGATCGGCTCGGTTTCATATGCTGTCACTCCGGTAGGGGTAACTGTGTTCGCAGTCTTGATGTTGCCGTAACCATGATCCACGGCAATGATTTTGATGTTATTCAGTTCTCTCATTTGCTCTGTACCTCCTTGTGCTTGTTTGTGTTCATAAAAAAATGCCCCCTTTCAGTAGATTTGCTTTGAAGTAGCACCGGGTTTGGGGATTTGGTGCTGTTTTCATTGCAATTTCATTCTACTGAAAGAGGGCGCAAAACTCATTGAGCGTGGATTGAGCGGAAATTGAGCAAAATAGAAAAGCAGCCACACACCGTAGTGCATGACTGCTATGTAAGACTTTATTCAATTATGGTCTGCATAAAACTCTAATTTTCGTTCTATTCAAGCATTTTCTTTCCAAGATACAATCCCGCCTGTGCATACGTTCCAAGCAGTTCCTGTTTCTTTGCTTCAATCATATCCGGTTCATACTCAAATACTGTTTCGTAAATTTCCATAGCTTTCCGGAAGTGAGAAGTTGCCTGCTGGATTTCTCCCATAGTCAGGCAGATGCTGCCCATAGCTTCCTGAACGCTGGCATAATCCAGACCAGTATCAGAATTGTATTCTCGGATTACACGACAGAGTTTACGCAACGCAGATAGTCCAACATCTGGTTGTCCCATATCGGTCAGCAGTACGGCATAGTTTGTAATCTGCACAATGCTGTCATGGTAATGAGCCAGACCATATTCATCAATAATTCTGATTGCCTGTTCCATGTTCTGTTTGGCAAGTTTCAGTATGCCGTTCATCCTATACATACCGCCAAGATTGGCGTAGAGGTTGGAAACCATAAGGGCATTATCTGGTGTAACTTTCGTAATCATGGCAATAGCATTTTTCTGCATCTTGATCGCTTTATCCGGTTTCTTCTCATAAGCAGCCTGATAGCTAAGAAGTAGTGCTCGGTCAGCTACAGAACCAACCGCAGCATCTTTCAGCAGACTTGCCAGTGTATCAATAACCAATTCCATTCCCTGATAATAACGATAATTCTCCATATACGGGAACACATCTTCCAAGAAACGAAGATATACCGGCATATCATTATTTTCAATCTGCTTTATCATAGATTCGATGGTCTGGAACAACTGCTTATAATAGCTAACTTCTTCTCCATGACGCAAGCAGATTTGCTGTAAACTATTCAATAAGGTACGGCAATTCTGTATTGATGGTTTTGTTTCTTCTGCTGTCACTTCCTGCATCATTGGATGAAGGGCAAGTGTTCGACCTTCCATCGCCTTTATGAACCCTTTTTCTATCAGAACATTGACCGTATTCATATCATGAAGTCTCAGCCAGTTCGCAAACAGTCTGTTTTGAATACCGGACAATGGTATCAATGCAAGGTTTCTCATAATATCTATTTCATCTTCAGAAAGCTGATACAGAGAAAACAAGGTATGAATGTGGTCATAATAGGTAGCCTTGTGATTTTTACCGTCTTTGGAAATGCCGATGGTATCGGTAGCATCCAGGGCGGCTTTTTCTTGTTTCAGCTTCTTTAACAGGAGCATTGGCTCCATAATTCCGCTTTCCAGCAGACGAGCCGACATGTCTACCGCCAAAGTATGACTATGTACCGTCTGGATGATTTGCTCTAAAATCGGACGATTCTTTTCAGCATCGGAATAGAAACATCCCATCAACTTGATCAGAGCTTCTGTATCAGCGATTTCTTCCAAATTCATGGAAGTATAGTTGTCAAATCTGCTTCGGGTTGTGAACAGGATGTGGCAGCGATATTTCATAATGACCGGCAGTAAACCATCTTGTGTTGCTGTAGTATTAAAATTATCAATGATAAATAAGGTATCCTCTTTTAATGTACGCAGAAAACGGTTGTGTTTACGGAAGCGTTCTTCGTTATCGTCATCTGGAAGATCGTCCGCAAAATCCATATCAGAAATATCTTGTTTCAAATCACCAGTGTAGGCAAGGTAAAGGATATTTGTATATTTTTTATTGTGTTGCTTCGCATAGGATTTTGCTAATTCACTTTTACCAATACCGGCAATGCCCTGAAGAAAAACTTTTCCGTGGTCGCACAGTAACTGATGCAGTGTGGTAAGCTCGTTATCTCGTCCGCAGAAATGACGGCAAGGTCTTGGTGTACCGCCATCATATATAAAGTCTTTCACAACTGGAGAAAGATTTCCGGCAGATAACAGGTTCTTGGTATTTGTATCTCGTTTTACAAAGGTACGTTCCATACCAAAGCATAACGCAGAAGTCAGAAATACAGCTTCGTCCATTTTTGTTTCACAAGGATAGTTTAGAAGAAGTAGTTCCTTGGCTTTATCTGAGATAGTCGTATCCTGTACCAGAATATTATAGACTTCCTGCACTGCCATAGCACTGTCATACATTATCGACAGTACGTTTCTGTGCATATCAGCAGCGAGTCGGTTTCGATTATGATTATCCATATAATATTTGGTGATACGAGGACTGATTTTTGCTTGTCCATTGAACCAGCGGCAGACCAGACCATTATCAAAATCAAAATCCAGTGATTCGTCTGAACTTAAAAAGCCGACAAACAACTGGTACATCATATCAATCTGATTCATGCTATGAGCATCACTAATATATTTACGAATTGTGGTAATGACTGAACTGAAATCTAAATATTCCATAACCAGTCCTCCTTCTAAAAAGTAGTCAATTTTCGCTCAATCCATGCTCAATGAAGTTTAAGGTTATTTATCCTAAAATGAACGTAGGTTGATGAAAGCGTTCTACTAGATATTATAGCACGGCTTTCAAGTCAACGAAAGAGCAGAGGAAAGTGATTTGAAAGGAGGGGCTCATGGAACAGAATATAGCATTTGAGCGTTGTGTAGATTTTCTGGCTCGTATGATAGAGAAGTACGGACAAGAGCTCCTCGATGAAATCAAAGAAGAAACTGATGAAGGGGCAGAAACAAAAACAGATGAATCAAAGTCAGCGTAAATGGGTGTCGGTGTCGGGATCCATTTTTTATTGGAGCGAAACGACTAATTATGTGCAGGCAGCTTGATGAGTATACAGGACGAATGCATTCTATATAATTTTTTGTGAAAAATTATTGCATAAAACTGTGATATATTATAGATACAGATATAACAGAAAAGATTTCTGTTGGAGGTATGGAGGTATGAAGGTATGATAATAGAAGTAAGAGTGAATAATTGTTTTTCTTTTTCGGACCCTATAGTGTTCTCGATGAAGGCGGATATGAGAAACAAAAAGTTTGCATCTAATGTGCATAAAGAGAATAATTTTAATATTTTGAAAACGGCAGGGATTTATGGACCAAATAATGCCGGAAAGACTTGCCTGGTTAAATGTATACGTAGTATTGTAAATGTTTTTTTGAATCAGAATCCAGCAATAAAATCCAATATTTTTACGAAGAGTTCAATCTGTCAAATGGGAATTTCTTTTTTGGTGGATGGCAGAGAGTTCTCGTATGATTTTTGGTACGATACAATGAAGAAAGAGTATCCATATGAGGAGTTTAAAGAAATTTTAAAAGATCAATATGGCAACGAAAAAGAAGTTGTTTGGTTGCTGAAGGATAGCGTTAAATCAAAATATCAATATGAAGATGAAGAACTTACAAAAATGATTCCGTTGGTTTCTCAAAGCAATTTGTTAGTATATTTGGTTGATACAAGTAAGTTTAAGTATTTAGCAGAAATGAAAGAACTCATTGTGCGATTTGCATCTAAGGTTGATATTGTTGATATGAACAATATTCCAATGGAAAGAACAATTAATTTAATGAAGAACAAAAATGACTTGCAGAAAAAAGTTGTTGAGTTTATTAAAAATGCAGATCTTTATATGGATGATTATGCGTATGTAGATATGGATAAAATCCATGTCAAAGTTGAAAATGTAGATGAAAGACCTGAGGAGAAAGCACTTAATATACCTGAACAGATTATAGATCAAATTAGATTAGTGTCTGTATATAAAGGAATTCCAGTGCCGAGTATTTTGTTTGATTCTACAGGTACTAAGAAAATTGCAGCACTTGCAAGTTATATTATTGAAGGATTGGAAAATGGTAGAATTCTTGTCGTTGATGAATTGGATAGTAGTATTCATTTTAAATTGACGAGAGCCATTGTTGCTATGTTCAATAACGAATTGAATTCTAACTCACAGCTGATTTTTACAGTTCATGATATAAATCTTATGGACTGCAAAAAAATGTTCCGTAAAGAACAAATTTGGTTTGTTCATAAAGATCAGGATGGTGTGTATTTATATTCTTTAGCAGAATTTACAGCACAGCAAGGAGTTCGTGATACGACGGATATTATGGAGAAATACAGAAAAGGTGTATTAGGTGCTTTACCTGATCCAGAACTGATTCGTTCTTTGCTAAGTATTAAAGGAAATAAAAAGGAGGTACTTGCGGATGGCAAATAAACTTCCTTGGATTTTTTCTGGTAGTAAAGTATGCATTATATGTGAGGGCGATGAAGAATATGAATATCTTGATAAGCTGATATCATTAGATGTGTGGAACGAGAATTATAAGTTTACGTTGGAGAATGCAGAAGGTAATGGAAATATTCCAGCACGATATCAAGATAAGTATCAGAATGGTTCTTATGATGTAGTACTGGTTTTTTGTGACACCGATAGAAAACCTTATGAGCAATATGTTGATATTAAAAGAAAGATCAACGAGTTTCATGGAGTTGAGAATGCTGCTGACAAAGTTGTGATTTATGGAAATCCATGTACAATGCAAATTATTATTGAACATTGGGATGAAATTATGCTGAAATCACATCAGAAAAAGAAAAATGCTCCAATTATTTTTGAATTAACTGGAGTAGAAAATTACAAAGGAAGAGAAGATCAAAGACAGGAATTGTTTTCTGGAATTACAAAAGAGAATTATCTGGAAATGAAAGAACGCATCAAGAAATTACCGTCTGATGATACAATAAAAGGAAGTAGTAATTTCGGTCATTTTATAGAATGCTTTTCTATGAAAGATGATGCATGGATAAAGGATATTAATGACTCCTTAGAAGAGTAAAAGTTCTGTAAAATTACAGGTAATGTATATGCAGGGGACGGAAACAAAGTCTTCTGCATATCAAAAAGTCAGAAGTACTGTGAATGTAAAGGTTTTTTTAACCTTGGATTAGCAGCCGAAGATAAAGAATGCTGATAAAAAGTGAGAAAGTGTGGATAATTAAGCCACAGGAAGGAGTAAAGGATGAAATTAAAAGCATTAAGTCATTACGATGGGGATACAGATACGAGATTTGGCGATTGTATTTTATTGTATGATGCAACTACGCTAATCGTGTATGACTGTGGACATGAGAGACATGCAGAAGAAGTAGAAAATTTTTTGAAGAATAACTCATTGATTTCAGAGGTACATGTTGTAATATCTCACAATGATGAAGATCATACAAAAGGAGTCATAACCTTGTTTGATAGTTTGTATGATGAGGGATATGATGTGACGGTGTATTCTTCTTTGTATCTTAAAAGTGCTAAAAAAGTGCTGGATATTCTGGATGATGATAGAAGAACTCTGAAGGGAACGAAAGAGCGTATTCTTAAAACATTTGACCATATCAAAGAAATTGTTGAAAAAGCGCAAGAATATAATTTTACGGTTAAAGATGCGGCGGTTAATACGAAAGTTGCATCTGGAAGTATCGTAGGTCCAACAGAAGATGAATTTGTTAATGTAGTAGCACAAGCTGTCGAAGATGACAAAGTAACGAAATATGAAGGCGAGACTGTAATGAATGCAGCAAGTGTCCAGTTGAAATGTAAGGTTGATGATGAAAAGTCGGTTTTATTATGTGGAGATGCAACGCCTGCATTTTTGCATAATTTAAATGTATATGGGGTTATCCAATTGCCACATCATGGGAAGTTAGACAATGCTCAAGAGATTTTTGAGGAATTAACAGATTCTTATAGCAAGACATACCTTATTTCTGACAATACTGGTTCAGGACCAACAAGTGGAGGTTCGGACAAATTGGTTGAGTACATGAAAGACGAACTTTATGATCCTGCATTAAACACAAAAGATGGTGTAGTAAACTATCCGAAAAATGGTGGAATCAATGTTCCTGTCAAAAAGACACAAGGAGTGAAGCTGGGTGGAGTGGATACTTGGTTTTAGTGCTGATATTGTAGTAGATGCCAATCAACTGAAGGCAAGACATGAATATATTCAAAAGGTGACAAATTCAGAAGTATCACCTTGGTCTTTCCTTCAGTTGGGAGGAAAAATATATAAGCAATTCGTCTGCTGCGAATCAAAAGACGGATTGAATGGTGTTTTTATTACAGCCCACATTGGCGCTGTAAAAGGGTTGTGTGCAATAAAAGAAATAGCTGCAAAGGATTTTGTCGTAGCAAATACCTGTATATGGGAGCGTTTTTCTGAAAAGGATACTTTGACTGAAATGATGAAACATAACAAGAACGCTGAATTATGGTTTGCTAAGCAAGCATTGTCAGTAGAAAATAAACATATTTTGAGGCAATCTACAACATTAGAAGATATCGGTAAATTTGGATTTCAGACTTCCGTGTCAGAAAGAAAATTGTTTGCAAACAGACGAAAGGGTTTTGTGGAGGCCGTAAACCTATCATTTGACAAAGTGTCGCCTATTATATTACCAACAGATTTAGGAGGAATAGTGTGAGTAGCATTATTGAAAAATTGGATTCATATCAAATAATGACAAATTTGCTGCCAGGAGCCTTCTTTGGCATTGCATTAGACTTAATATTTGGAATGGCAATTCCGTTCCAAGGCGTAGTGGAGGAGATTGTGATTTATTATTTCATTGGGCTTATTCTTAATCGAATTGGTTCATTAGTTGTAAAGCCAGTCTTGAAAAAAAGTAAATTTATCGTAGAAGCACCATATCCAGAATATGTTAAAGCTGTAAAAAAAGATTCGAAGATAGATATTTTGTCTGAGACAAACAATTATTTTCGTACTTTGTTAGCAGGAACTATTCTTTTATTTACAATTTATCTATGCATGAATTTAGAAACTATATGGGGATGGCTCATATCTAATTGGAGATGGATTGCGTTAGCATGTTTGAGTGCTCTGTTTTTATTTGCATTTAGAAATCAGACGGATTATGTAAGAAAACGTGTTGAAGCAGTAAATAGTCAAGATGAATAATTCTTATATAAAATCAAGAATTAAAATTTCACATTACGTCCATTTTTTATATTTTGAATATATTGTAAAACTGAAAATCAATGTTATTCCGAAAACGGAACAATGTGGACCTGTTGTTCTATCATTTGAAACTTTGCTGCTATGTGGTAATCGAACAGAAAGCTTGTGATTTTGAACCTGGATTCGTCAGCCAGCTTAATATGTACCAAAATGTTGTGAATGATATTTTGCGCCATCCGAATGACAATCCGACTATTGGCTTACTTTTGGTCAAAGGTAAAAATCAGACGGTGGTTGAGTATTCTCTTGCTGGATACCAGAATCCGATTGGTGTGGCAGAATGGAAAAATCAGATGGTAAAAGCACTGCCGGAAGAACTGAAAAGCAGCTTACCATCTATTGAAGAAATCGAAAGAGAATTGGAATAAATTGTGCAACAGGCTGTTGCACAATTACATATCACCCTATAGATGGAGGTGGATAGGAATTGAAAACAAGAAGATGTTACATATATACACGAGTATCTACCTCGATGCAGGTGGATGGATATAGTCTGGATGCACAGAAAGACAAGCTGAAAAAATATGCTGAATTTCAGGATATGGTAGTTGCCGGTGAATACTCTGATGAAGGAAAATCCGGTAAGAATATCGAAGGACGTCCGCAGTTTTTGCAAATGCTGAAAGATATTGAATCGGGAAAAGATAAAGTTGAGTTTGTTCTTGTATTCAAACTTTCCCGTTTTGGCAGAAATGCAGCGGATGTACTTAGTTCCCTACAGCGTATGCAGGATTTCGGTGTAAATCTGATCTGCGTGGAAGATGGTATTGACAGTTCCAAAGACAGTGGAAAATTGATGATTTCTGTTTTATCTGCGGTTGCAGAGATTGAGCGTGAAAATATCCTTGTTCAGACAATGGAAGGCCGCAGACAGAAAGCTCGTGAAGGCAAATGGAATGGTGGTTTTGCTCCTTATGGATATAAACTGGAAAATGGAGAACTTTTGATTGCAGAAGATGAAGCAGAAGTAATTCGCATTATCTACGACAAATATGTGAATACAACCATGGGAGCATCTGCGGTAGCAAATTATCTGAATGAACATGGTTATGTGAAGAAAAAACGTCAGAACAATACCTTGGATATGTTCTCGGCACATTTTATCAAACTGGTTCTGGACAATCCGGTTTACTGCGGAAAGCTCGCTTATGGTCGTCGCAAGAATGAGAAAATTGCAGGAACCCGCAATCAGTATCATATCGTAAAGCAGGACGAATATCCGGTTTATGAAGGTGTGCATGAAGCTATTATTCCAGAAGAAATGTGGCAGATGGCACAGAGAAAACGTCAGGAAACAGGTGTAAAAAGTGAGAAAATTTACAATCAGGAACATGAGAACATATTATCCAGTATCTTGCGTTGCCCTGTGTGCGGTGCTGCGATGTACGGCAATGTAAATCGCAAGAAGAAAAAGGACGGAACCTTATATAAGGATTATTACTATTACCATTGTAAGCACCGTACTACAGTAAATGGTCACAGATGCGGATACAAACGACAGTGGAAACAGGAAATGGTGGATGCTGCCGTGGAAGAAGTAATCAGCAAGTTGGTTACGAACCCGAAGTTTGAACAGGCGATCCGCCAGAAGATTGGTTCAAGAATTGATACGGATGAGCTGGAAACAGAACTGGAACAGCTTCGCAAAAAACTCCGTCAGTTAAACGGTGCGAAGTCGAAGTTGGGACAGCAGATGGACAGTCTTGATGTAACAGACAAGCATTATGACCGTAAGTATCAGGATATGGAAGAGCGTCTATATAAACTGTATGACAATATTGATTCTGTGGAAGAAGAAATCGAGGAAGTAGAAACCAGAATCTATAACGTGAGACAGCAGAAAATTTCCGGTGACAATATCTATCAATTTCTTCTGTATTTTGATAAACTGTATGATAAGTTCAGTGATGCAGAAAAGAAAGAATTTCTTAACAGCTTCATTGAACGAGTAGATATTTACGAGCAAGAGCAGCCGGATGGCCGTTTCTTGAAGCACATTAAATTCAGATTTCCTGTCTATTTTAATGGAAAGGAGATAGAGGAATTGAGTTGGGACAATGAAACAACAGTCGAGACGGTGTGCCTCTTGAGCAACAAAGCGAATTGTCCGTAAGTGTACAGATGAGGATTCTGACCCGCCAGTGGAGTAAGAGGAAAATCTGAAGTTGAGTAGAGCTATATGAAGAAAACTATATATTGGCTTATTTATTGTATTGCGGATGTTATCTTGTTATTGGTGTTGTTTCAATGTTTGTTACTGCATTTGCGAAGAATAAAAAGCGTTAAATCTTTATGCTATAAAATATAGAAAACAGACAAAGTGGAGGATACGTATGGCTAAAGTAGTTACCAATAAATTAAGAACTTTATACATCATGGATGCACTGCTGGAAAAAAGCGACGCCGAGCATAGATTATCTACAAATGACCTGCTGACGACTTTGCGTGCTAGCAGGATATTATCTGGCGAGCAGAGATTTTCAACTTCCGGAATTAAAACTTCTTGTAGATGCTGTACAATCTTCAAAGTTCATCACAGAGAAAAAGTCTCGTGAATTAATTAAGAAGCTGGAACGCCTTGCAAGTGAAAGTGAAGCAAAGAAGCTTCATCGAAATGTATTCATAGCTAACAGAAGAAACTGATTGCCCGCAATGGCGGCAAACCATTCATAATCAGTCCGTGGGCACTTACATGGGAAGATGAAAATTATTATATGCTGGGATATCCCCGGAATATGTGGCAGATGAATTCAAAGCATGGATTGATCAGGTTCAGGAATATATCTAAAAATAGTGATTTTGAAGTAATGTTTTGGAATGCACAGTTTCAGGATGTTTTTTCGTACTGTACTTATGCGAAAATAGTACCATCAAAGAAAGCTATATAAATATGGTATGAAATAGAGGGAACGTTATGGCAAAGAAAAGAGCAAGAGATACATATGCTACAGTAGGACAGATGAATAGAATCGATCAGCTTCTGGCAATGAAACCGCCGGAGATTTCTGTAATGACTGGTGAAGAAAAGTTCAAACCGCTTCAACCGGAAACGTCAGACAGCGGCAGACATAGAATATTAAGCAATGAGAATGTGAAGTATGTATACAGTAAAGGCGGCAATACACTTCATGACAAATCATGCAAATATGTTGCCGGTATTACCAATCATAATTTTCGCGTTTCCAATAAATATCTGCCAGCTAAAAGACAGTGTCCTGACTGTGCAATAAAGGCATATATCCGGGCTGGCGGGAATGCAGCTGATAAAAATGACTATATGTCTTTCTTTGAAAGAGTAGGTCTTAATGAGAATATGATAAGGCATATTTATATTGTAATGAAGGCAAAGACAAGTATCTTTACAAATGTACTTACAATTGAAGTACGAGGGGAAAAGTGGAAAATCAAGGCTCATAATGATAAAGATATACTTGTGGACTTGCTGCACAGTAATTTTGAAGTTAAAAATAACGAGCGAGTTGATTCTGATGGCTATCATGTTGTAAAGGCTGATATTAGCATGAAAGAAGCAATTAATGTGATGCAGAATTACGCTTGGAAGGAGCATGCTTCAAAAATCAAACTGAGCGAAAAACTGGAAAGCGTAAAATGTAAGAGGCAAACTGTTATCCAGGTGATTCGCCGCAAGATCTTATCTCTTCTGGGCATTGGAAAGATAAGTACAAAGCATGCGATTTACTATGTGGATGGTGATAATTGCCCCGGAGAAAGAACCAAAGGAATTGAAGAGCTGGGGGCAAGAGATATTGTAAAGATCTTTTATGCAAAGAACAATACTTACTATCGCAGTGCTTGTAAACGCAGAGCATTGAAAGAAAGCAGCAAGTGTAAAGTTTTGCTTATCCCTGTAAACCCGGATCCTGATGCAGTTGATTTTGCAATAGGGATAGATGTATTGACCAAAAATAAAGCGGTTGTAACGCATGTAGAAACAATTGGAGAAGCGAAAGGGCATGATAACCGGATTGGATATAATCGTATGTGGGACTGCTGGAATGATGTTCAAGTGACAGTGCCCGGCAAGTTATGAAATTTGGAGACTAAAAATGATCAAAGTGGAAGGAAAATATAATCGTGCAATTTGTTATTGTGCAGAACTTGAGAAAGCTGCTGCAGGGCAAATTAAAGCGGTATGTGATCAAGAGGCTTTTGCTGACAGTAAAATCAGAATTATGCCGGATGTCCATGCGGGTATGGGCTGCACAATAGGAACAACTATGACAATTTCAAATAAGGTTGTTCCCGGAATGGTAGGTGTTGATATTGGATGTGGTATGGAAACAATTTGCATCAGGGAAAAAGAAATTGATTTCAATAAACTTGATTCATTAATACGAAGAGAAATTCCCTGCGGAAGAGATATTCGTGATACAGAGCATGCATTAAACAGTGAAATTGACCTAAATGGACTTTACTGTGCGGAATATGTCAAATTAGTTAGAGCAAGAAGAAGCATTGGAACACTTGGCGGTGGGAATCATTTTATTGAGGTTAATAAGGATGATGAGGGTCATTTATATATTGTAGTTCATTCGGGAAGTCGCCATCTGGGAAATGAAGCAGCTAAGTATTATCAAAATGAAGGTTTTGCGGCACTATGTGGAAGTGCTCGTTTTCAAATTGATGCAATGATTCGGGAAATGAAAGAGCAGGGGCGTTCTAAAGAAATTAGCAGGGAATTGAAACGATTAAGAGAAGAATGTGCAGAGGCTGTTTCTGTGCCGAAGGAGCTTGCATATGTTGAAGGCAAACTATTCGATGAGTATATTCATGACATGAAAATAATTCAAAAGTTTGCGGCTCTTAATCGTAAAGCGATGGCTGATGTAATTGTGAAAGGCATGGGCGTTACTGTAGAAGAGCAGTTTACAACAATACATAATTACATTGATACTGATGAGATGATGTTAAGAAAGGGTGCAATTTCTGCAAAGAAAGGTGAAAAGATTCTAATCCCTATAAATATGAGCGATGGGAGCCTGATTTGCATAGGAAAGGGGAACGATGATTGGAATTGTTCTGCCCCTCATGGCGCAGGAAGAGTAATGAGCAGAAAAGATGCTTTTGAAAAATTGTCGATGCAGGAGTATGAAGAACAAATGGAAGGGATTTATACAACGTGTATCAGCAGGAAAACTCTTGATGAAGCCCCTATGGCATATAAGCCACTGAATGAAATTATAGAACAAATTAATCCAACAGCAGAGATTATATGCCGCATTAAACCATTATATAATTTTAAAGCCTATGAGTGAACATTCTGGCTTTCGTACTTAAGCCGGATGTGCCGAATGAAACAACAGCTGCAGTAACCAAAGAGGGAAGGCGTATTGCTTCCGACAGCAGTGCGAAAGGTTATACCAATATGGATGATCTTAAGGGGGTGCTGGAAGTATGAGGTAAAGTTTACTTTGAATCGATTGTTTATAGACAGCTAATTGAAAATTTCTGTAACCGCCAGTAATTCTTCCCACTCATAATTTCCTCCTGT
>CAUWJW010000034.1:0-15413 GCA_963558985.1 uncultured Clostridia bacterium
CCTCTGTCCCCTGCAGTGAGCCTGCTTCTAAAAGCTCTGTTGTTTCAAAGGCTCCTGTCACTTTGGGAATTACGAATATGATAATATACAGTATAATCAGTGTAAGAATGAATATATAAACATATTTCCTGTTTTTTTTCCCCATATTTTTTCTCCGTTAGTACATTTTACACTAAATACCTGTCTGTTTCAATGTATTAGGAATCCATTTCCAATATTTTCTTTAAAATTTGTTTTTCCTCTTTTGACAGTTTTTCCATATTTTCTGTAAATATCCGAAAAAGATCAGGGCGCCGCTCCTTTGTCAGCAGTGCGGACTGTTCCAGTTTCCATAAATGAATTTTTTTGTGGTCACCGCTCACAAGAACCTCCGGTACCTCCATCCCGCAATACGTTCTGGGGCGGGTATACTGCGGATATTCCAGCAGACCGGAATATACGGATTCATCCAGTGCCGAGCAGCTGCTGCCGAGAACCCCCGGAAGCAGCCGTGCAACAGAGTCAATCAGTACCATAGCGGGCAGTTCCCCGCCTGTAAGAATATAATCACCTATTGAAATTTCTTCTGCCTTCCAGTAGTCCAGAATTCTCTGATCCACACCCTCATAGTGACCGCACAGGATTACCAGTTCCTCTTCTTCTGCCAGTTCTTCAATAAGCGCCTGGTTTAAAACGCGCCCTCTCGGGGACATATAAACCACCTTCTTATTATGCGCCCCCACTTTTTCCATTGCGCCGAATACAGGATCTGCCAGCATGACCATGCCGGCTCCCCCTCCAAAGGGATAGTCATCGGCTCGGTTATGTTTATCTCTGCTAAAATCACGGATGTTTGTCGTTCGAATATTTAAAATTCCTTTTTCCTGTGCTTTTCCTAAAATACTGGATTCTGTTACTGCTGTAAACATCTCCGGAAAAAGGGTCAGTACTTCTATCTTCATTTGCTTTCCCTACAATTCCAACAGCCCGTCCGGCAGTTTTACATAGATGACGCCTTCTTCCGGCTGAATTTTCAAAACAAATTCCTTTACGACAGGCAGCAGAACTTTTCTCCCGTCTTCCTGACGAATTTCATAAAGATCCTGGGCGCTGTTCTGCACCACATCAGAAAGCGTTCCGATCAGGCTTTCATCCTCAAGACGCACTTCAGCCCCCAAAAGATCCCGTATATAATAGGTATCCTCAGGCAGCTCAGCCAGATCCGACTCTTCAATAAACACGCCTTTCCCCTTTTGCTTTTCTGCCGCATTGCGGTCATCTATCCCACGAATTTTTAAAATTACAACATTCCCCTGATATCGTACACGCTCAATAGCGCAGGACTCCTCTTCCAGCCAGACACTGCCCAGCGTCTCAAACTGCTCTTTGCGGTCCGTATAACAATAAACCTTGATCTCGCCCTTCAGTCCTACTGCATTGACAATCTTGCCGATTAAGATTTTTTCCATCTTTTCTTCCCCTCTGCCTGTCTGATGACCGGCCTGATATAATTGAGGCACATAGCTCCTTTTACAGAGATATGTGCCTTACTGCAATTATAATCGCCTCTATTGAACAATTTCAACTACGACTTTTTTACCTGCTTTTGTTGCCGCCGCTTTGACGACTGTCCGGAGCGCCTTTGCAATCCGGCCCTGCTTTCCTATGACTTTTCCCATATCTTCGGGTGCAACCCTGAGTTGAATGACAGTTGTCTGTCTTGCTTCAGATTCTGTCACTTCTACGGCATCCGGATTGTCAACAAGCGACCTGGCAATTGCACGAACCAATTCTGCCATTGAATCTCACCGCTTTCTATAAAATGCCAGTTTTCTTAAAGAGTCCTCTGACTGTATCAGTCGGCTGCGCACCATTTCCCAGCCATTTCTTAGCTTTTTCCTCATCAATGTTGATGTCAGCCGGATCAGTCAGCGGATTGTAATATCCAATCTCTTCAATAAACTTTCCGTCTCTCGGTGCACGGGAATCTGCTACTACCACTCTGTAAAAAGGTCTTTTGTGCGCTCCCATTCTCTTTAATCTGATTTTTACCATTTTTGTTCTTCCTCCTAAATCTGTTACTTTCTGTTTTTCTATTTAAACTCAAGTTTTCCCTGAATTAAAAACCTCGGAACATGCGGTTCATTCTTCCTGCACCGCCTTTGCCTGAAAACTGTTTCATCATTTTTTTTGCTTCGCCGTACCGCTTTACAAGTGCATTAATCTTGCTCACCGGTTGTCCGCTTCCTGCAGAAATGCGTTTCCGCCTGCTTGCATTTAAAATTGAAGGATTCTCTCTCTCTTCTCTGGTCATGGACTGAATAATGGCTTCCATCTGCATGAACTCTTTTTCACTCTGCTCAATATTCACATTTTTCATAGAGGCAGAATTCATGCCTGGCAGCATGCCAAGCAGTTTGCTGATTCCGCCCATCTTCTTAATCTGTCCCATCTGTTCAAGAAAGTCTTCCAGCGTAAACTGATTTTTCCGGATCTTTCTCTCAAGGACAGCTGCCTGTTCATCATCGTAGTTTTGTTCTGCCTGCTCAATCAGAGACAGCATATCGCCCATGCCCAGAATCCTGCTTGCCATTCGCTCCGGATGGAAAGGCTCCAGAGCATCGAACTTTTCTCCCATACCTACAAACTTAATTGGCTTTCCCGTCACCTTCTTTGCAGAAAGTGCAGCCCCGCCGCGGGAGTCGCCGTCCATCTTGGTCATGATGATTCCGTCAATCCCCAGCTTGTCGTTAAAGCCTTCTGCCGCATTGACTGCATCCTGTCCTGTGAGGGCATCAACTACCAGAAGAATTTCGTGAGGCTTTACTGCCTTTTTGATGGTTACCAGTTCTTCCATCAGTTCTTCGTCAATCTGAAGCCGGCCGGCTGTATCGACGATTAAAACATTGTATCCCTTCAGCTCAGCCTCTTTCATCGCTGCCAGAGCAATCTTCTCCGGCTCTCTGCAGTCCCGCATGGTAAATACCGGTGCGTCAACTGCCTTTCCCACGACTTCCAGCTGGTCAATCGCTGCCGGACGGTAAATATCGCAGGCACAAAGCATCGGCTTTTTGCCGTTTTTCTTAAGATAAGCCGCAAGCTTTCCGCAGGTCGTTGTTTTCCCGGTTCCCTGCAGCCCTACCATAAGAAGTACGGTGAAGCCTTTTGGCGAATAGGTCAGCTTGCTTTCTGCGCCGCCCATAAGCTCGGTCAGCTCCCGGTCTACGATTTTGATCACCTGCTGTGCAGGCGTCAGACTCTTCATCACTTCTTCGCCCAGAGCTTTTTCTTTTACTGACTGGACGAACTCTTTCACCACTTTGAAGTTGACATCCGCCTCCAGAAGAGCCAGCTTTACTTCCCGCATGGCGCTGTTGATATCTGATTCTGTAAGAGAGCCTTTTCCCTTCAGGTTCTTAAAAACTCCCTGTAATTTTTCCGATAGTCCTTCAAATGCCATTCATTTCCTCCTATTGATCCAAATTATCAATAATGGCTCTTATATCATGCAGTTTTCCGGTCACTTTTTCCTCGTTGCTTTCAGCGGCCAGTTCTTCTATGATCTCATCAATCTTTTGAATCGCCTGTTCGCTTTTCTGAAACTTTCGCACAAGTCCCAGCTTCTCTTCGTACTTGTGCAGTGCCTTCTCTGCATTTTTTAATGTATCATGTACACCTTGCCTGCTGATGGAAAATTCATCTGCGATTTCGGACAGGGAAAGGTTCTCCTCATGGTAGAGTTCCATGACTTCCCGCTGCCGTTTTGTAAGCAGCTGACCATAAAAGTCATAGAGCAGGCTTACATGTGCTATATCATCAAAGTTCATATTATTTCTCCGTTGACAAGCATTCTCGCTTGACACTTTGTCTAGTATAATAAAAAAAAAACCTGCCGTCAAGCTTTTTTGCTTTATAGTTACAATTCTTGCACCTTTTCCTTTTTGGGCGTATACTTAAAGAAAATTCACGAATCAAAAGGAGGTAACCGCTATGTTTCAAATACAGCGAACCGTAGGAAGCAGCCATCTTGATGCAGAGGGGCATCTTCGGCTTTCCTCGGCTGTAGACTTTATGCAGGACTGCTGCTGTTTTCATCTGGACAGTGAAAAAGAACTGACTCGCTATTTTCAAAAAAATAAGGTAACCATGTTTCTTATCTCCCGGCAGATTGATCTTCTCAAACCGGCCTATTACGGCGATCAGCTGTATATCCGCACTTCCATTTATCAGCTTCGGGCATCTTACGGATACCGAAACACTATGATTTATAATGATAAAGAAGAACTTCTCATTGCCAGCTATGCCGGCGGTGCTTTTATTGATATGGAAAAGGGCGGCGCTACTGTCTTGCCTGCAGACATAACTGAAACACTCACTTTTGATACCCGGTATGAGGATATGGAGTATCTGCCCAGAAAAGTGCGTCTGCCAAAAGAGCCTGCAGAACAGATTTTTCCCCGTACTCCTGTCTTTCATTTTTATATTGATCACAACCGCCATGTCAACAATGCCCGGTATATCGATATTGCACAGGAATATCTTCCTGATCATTTTTCATTCGGAACCTGCCGTATTGAATATAAAACTGCTGCAAAGTATGGTGATTTTATTATACCGATCCGCTACTTCCCGTCTGCGCACACCTGCCTGATTTCTCTGCAGGGAACCGGCGGTGAAGTGTTTGCCAATGTGGAATTTCGAAAATAATCGGGACAAAATCAAGCCCTCGTACTTCCACCCGGAAAAGGCCGCCTTCTGCGCCTGCACTTTTTCATTTACTGTTAATGAATGCTGTCCCCGCTTCAATGATCTTTACCAGTTTCAGACTGTGAACCACATAGGAGCCATGGGACTCTCCCTCCAGAATTTCCAGCTTGCTCTCCGGAATGTGCTCTGCCAAAAATCTTGTATGCGATTCTCGAATCAGATCCCGATGACCTGCTGTCACATAAACAGGAATCCGGATCTTTTTTAAGTCGGATTTTCGGATATTGGGTTCTGTCAGCATTAGTTCATAGGCAGGCTTAAAGAAAAATAGATTTAAAATCTTAAAAAACCAGTAAACAAACGGTTTAAGCCCTCTGGGCTGCAGGTTGGCCCCGCTGATAATCAGCCCTGATAAAAGCTGCGGATCACCGGCAGCTATAAGAAGCCCTACAATCCCTCCATCGCTGAAACCGTAAAACACCGGTCGTTCCAGTTTCAGCTCTCGTATAAAAGCAGCCATATCATCTGCCATATCCCGGTAATGAAGTTCCGGTACACGGCTGCTGCGGCCGTGTCCTCTGCTGTCCGGGCGGTATACGGTCCAGCTTTCTGCCAGCTTCCGGGCCGCCTCGCAAAAAATCCCGCCGCTTTCCCCATTTCCATGCAGGAGGATTAGCGGAGGCCCCTTTCCTTCCTTTTCGTAAAACAGTTCAATGCCGTTTACCTCTATTTTCATCCTTCTCTTCGCCTTTCTCTTTTTCGCGGATACCCTGTCCTGTGGTTTGATTCACGTTTCAGACGGGAAGCCGTACAGTAAATACGGTCTCCTCTTCACTGCTGCTTACAGAAATCTCACCGCCGTGGGCATCTACAATCTCCTTTGCAATCGCAAGCCCCAGTCCTGCTCCGCCTGTCTGTGTGGAGCGGGAGGCATCCAACCGGAAAAACTTTTCAAAAATCTGTTTCTGCTGATGCTCCGGAATCATTTCTCCATAGCTTGTCACCTTTACAACAGCCTCTCCCTTTTCTTCCCACGCCTGTATTTTAATTTCTGTGTCATCAAAGCTGTACGAAACGGCATTTTTAATAATGTTATTAAAGACTCTCGCCAGCTTGTCTCCATCTCCTGTATAAGTCAAAGTCTCCGGTGTATCTACAGAAATACGTTTTCCCGCAGGCTCTACCAGGGGATAAAATTCATCTGCCATCTGCTGCAGCAGAAGCTTCAAATCCAGCTTCTGCTTATTCAGCACAATGGTCTGCAGATTAAAACGGGTCACTTCAAAGAACTCTTCAATAAGCTGTTCCAGCCGATAAGCTTTCTCCAAAGTGATTCCCACATACTTCGCTTTCTGCTCCGGAGGCATTTCCGGCACTTCATGAAGCAGACTCAGATAACCGATGATAGATGCAAGCGGCGTCCGCATGTCATGAGCCAGATAAGTAATCAGATCATTTTTCTGCTGCACTTCCATCTTCAGCAATTGTTCGTGCCTCTGCGCCTTCAGCCGCATTGCCTCTATGGTATTTTTCATTTCCTGCGATTTACGGCTATTGGTATAATTCATAATAAGCACAATGATTGTCCCGACTACAACCAGCGCTGTAATCACTACCGTGACAATAAAGCTTTTTAAGTCTTCCCAGTTGGAAAACTCCCAGTAAACAGTGCCGTCGGCCGCCCGGCTTTCACGTATGAATCTGCTATAAAACCAGTCTTTGAACACCCCGTTTCCAAAGGAATCCACAAAGTGTGCCAGCAGAAGTCCTGCCGCTGCCACAGCCGTACCGATCAGAACCACCCGGAGTATAATCTGTCGTTTATTTTTCAATTTTGTAACCTACACCCCATATCGTTTTTATATATTTGGGGCGCTCTGCCGAATCTTTTAATTTCCGCCGTATATGGCGCACATGAACCATGACTGTATTATTACTGTTTTCAAAATACTGCTCCTGCCATACCTTTCCGAACAGATCTTCAGAGGTGATTACTCGTCCCTGGTTTTCTGCCAGTGTCCAGAGTATGGCAAATTCTGTGGGCGTCAGATCCACCGGTTCTTCATTCAGCGTGCATTCATGCGTATCTTTGTTCAGAAACAACCCTCGAATGGCAATGATATCTTCTTCCTTTCCGCCTGTATTATACTGCGTAAAACGGCGAAGCTGCGCTTTGACTCTTGCCACTACTTCCAGCGGGGTGAAAGGTTTTGTAATGTAATCATCCGCCCCCATGGTAAGTCCTGTTACTTTGTCAAGTTCTTCACTTTTAGCTGTCAGCATGATAATCGGGAAATTGTAATGTTCCCGGATTTTTCTGCAGATTTCCAGTCCGTCAAGATCCGGCAGCATAATATCCAGCAGTGCCAGATCCACTTTTTCTTTTCCCACTGCTTCCAGCGCAGGTGCCCCTTCATAAAATTTCAATACCTGATATCCATCGTTTTTTAAATACAGTTCCAAAAGGTCTGCAATTTCTTTCTCATCGTCTGCCACAAGTATCGTCATACCTTTATCCATAGCATGCCCTCCCTACCTTCTACAGCAAGGTAATCTCAATATCCTGAGCGCCTTCCCACAAAACCTTCTTTCCAAAGCATTCCAGGTCTTCCAGCCCTTCTGTAATCGTGAGGAAGTGATTGCCTGAAAGCTGCCCGTGCTGGCTTGCAAAACAACATCTTCCATAAGCCATAATGATCTCCATCTCACTGATTCCTCCCGGATATAAAAGCATCTCTCCCTTTGCCGGGTGTGAAGTATGATTTTCATAATCAAGCCCTGTGCGTAAATCTCCATATGGGATCCAGATTCCTTCTCCACTCCACCGCACATGAATAAAGCGGCTCTTCAATGGCAGCATTTCTTCAAAAATCCTGCAGGTTTCCGGTGCCTCCTCTGTTAAAAGTGTTCCGATAAAAGTAAAATCTCCTGCTTTAATCTTCACCTGTTTCATTATGTAAACTCCTTTCCTTCCTGCTTTTCATTATATCCAATCCGTCTCTTTGTGACAACTCTTTTCCCCGCTGTGCTGCACATGGAAGAAAAGTAAAAATTTTAAGTCACAAAATCCTATAGCTGTATACATTTTGTTTTGTTATAATTGGGTAAAACTATGAGATGGGGAGGGTACGACATATGATTGATCTGTTCCAGAAAAAAGTGCTGATTCTGGCTGTACGGGCCGGTGAGATTATGATGAAAAGCGGTGCGGAAATTTATCGTGTTGAAGATACGATTGAACGAATCTGCAAGGCTTGCAAAATCAACTATGTTGAAGTTTTTGCCATGCAGACCGGAATTTTTGTTTCTCTGGATTCAGGCGCTGATGACAGCGATATGTATACTTATATTAAACGGATCAAAGGCGGCGGAGATACGGATTTGATGAAAATTTCGGAAATCAATCAGTTCTCCAGAGAGTTTACAACTACCAGTCTGTCTGTGGAGGACGGCATGAAGCGCTTAAAGGAAATTGATCACATCAAGCCTCTGCCTTTTACAATCCGCCTGCTGGGAGCCGCATTAGTCGCCTCTTTTTTTGCTCTGCTGTTTGAAGGAAATGTCTTTGATTTTTTATGTGCATTTTTAATCGGCAGTGTGAGTTACCTGCTGTCCCGCTTTCTCAGTATGTACTCCATCCATTACTTTATACGAGGATTCTGCTGCTGTGCGGTCGCGGCATTTCTTGCCCTTGTTGCCAGTTCTGCAGTCCCTCATGCCAATTATAATCCAATCATTATCGGAACGCTGATGATTTTTGTACCCGGAGTTGCAATCACCAATTCTATCAGGGATTTTCTGTCCGGCGATATGCTCTCCGGGCTGGCGCGAGCGACAGAAGCTTTTGTCATTGCCATTTCTCTGGCTGCCGGTGCCGGTGTTGTGCTTAAGCTTTGGTATATTCTGGGAGGTGCCTTCTTATGATAAAACTGATTCTGGCGTTTTTCTTTGCCTGTTTTGCCACACTTGGTTTTTGCATTATTTTCCATGTTCCTTACCGGCATATCCCTGTAGCATCAGTCATTGGAGCGCTGGCGTGGGTTGTTTACAAGGCCTGTACACTGCAGGAAATATCCCCTATTGTAGCCTGCTTTACAGCATCCTGCGCCGTGGGACTTCTCAGCGATATTGCTGCCCGCCTTTGCAAAGATGCCGCTACAGTCTTTATTATTCCCGGTATCTTATGTCTGGTTCCCGGCTCCGGCATGTACAACACCATGCTTTCTCTGGTTACCGGCGATTTATCTGAAGCAGCTTCCATCGGCAGCAATACGGTAATGATGGCAGGTGCGATTGCCCTTGGCCTTTTAGTGATCGGTGCCATTGTGCGCATCACGGTTTCCATCGCCCAGCGAGCGATCGACCTTGCAGGCAAGCTGTAAGGCGGAAATCAGCACGCTCTGACATTTCGAAAACACTATGAAAACAATACCCTATGTACGAAAAAAAGGCTCTATGCTGCGGTTTGTTCTCAGGCAGCTGAGCCTTTTTAAATATGGGGTGATGCTCGCCCTTTTTATTTTCTTTTGTTTCTTCTGCGATGCATTTCCAACTTATAAAATAGCATAGCAATAAGCAGTACTCCTGCCATTGCCCATGGTATCCAAAATTGCCCGTTTAGATTCATCCATTCCTCCTCATATGTGATTATGCGTTCATGGCCTCCAGCTTTTTGCCCAGATCATCAAGCCAGTTGCCTTCGAACAGTTCTATCATTCCTTTATCGCAGGCAGCTGCCAGTTTCGGATCAATCGGCAGACGTCCCACAACTTCAAGTCCATGTTCCTTTGCAACTTCCTCAATATGGCTGTCCCCAAAGATCTGATAATCTTTTCCATTGTCCGGGCAGGTAAAATAGGACATATTTTCCACCAGTCCCACAATTGGAATATTCATCAGTTCAGCCATTTTTACTGCTTTAGATACAATCATAGAAACCAGCTCCTGCGGAGAAGTTACGATTACGATGCCGTCTACCGGAATAGACTGGAATACAGTGAGCGGTACATCTCCCGTGCCCGGAGGCATATCAATGAACATATAGTCCACATCTCCCCAAAGAACATCTGTCCAAAACTGTTTTACAGTTCCTGCAATAACCGGACCTCTCCATACAACAGGATCTGTATCATTTTCCAATATGGAATTAACGGACATCGTCCCGATGCCGGTCTTTGTCTTTACCGGGAAAATTCCAAATTCGTTGGCAACAGCCTTATCCTTCAGGTTGAATGCTTTTGGAATGGATGGTCCTGTAATGTCCGCATCCAGGATAGCAGTCTTGTATCCTGCTCTCTGCATGGTTACTGCCAGCAGGGATGTTACCAGTGATTTTCCCACTCCGCCTTTGCCGCTGACAACACCTATGATCTTCTTGATATGATTAAACTCATTGGTAGGTTCCAGCAGGCTGTCCGGTTCCTGGCTTCCGCAGGAATGTTCACACCCGCTGCAACATTCTTCTGTACAAGTTGTATCGCCGCATTCTCTCTTATTTTCATCCATTTTTCATTCCTCTTTTCTGTTTTTGACATATGTTATTTATATTATATCGGGTTCCGCTCCTGCGGTCAACCATGTAAAACTTCTCTCTGTCAAAATTCGTAACACTTCATCTTTACAAATGAAATCTGCGTACCAGTTCTTTCTTTATCTCTTCCCCCTGAAAAACCAGGATCCCCGCCAGACAAACCATGCTGCAGGAGATGCAGATAATAGACGGTATGGGCATAATCAGCAGATCCAGAACATAAAAAACAATCGGCACAAAACCGAAAATAATGTCCAGTACCAGGCACATTAAATATTCGCCGGCCGGAACCCGCATGACTCGTGCAATCACTGTCATCGAAATCATGGAAACCACCAGGATTCCCGGAATCACATAACTGATAGACCAGCCTCTCCAATGGGTGATCATATCCCAGATCACACTGAACACAGATACAAATACTGCCTGAAATATGATGCCCTGCGCCAGACTGTTTTTTCTGCGCACTGCAAGATAAATACTGGCCCAAAAGCCTGCAATGCCTAAATTCACAAACAAAGCCCACCGTCCGGTATCAGGCAGGATTACGTTGATGGCCGCTGCTGTAATCCCCAGCGTAATTGTACTGAAAATCAGTACTTTAAAAAACATGCGGTACTGTTTATAGATGGTTTTAATCTGCGGATAGCACATTTCTCCTTCCCCTTCTCCCACAAGACGCCTTTGACAAAGCGGGCACCTTTCCTGACTTCCGCGTACAGAAACGCCGCATTTTTCACAATACTTCATACCTCAGTCCTCCCTGAAATTTGTCATGATTTCTGCATGAATTCCATATTCAGACAGCTTTCGAAAAAAAACTCTCTCAATATCTGAACTGATATAAGGTGTCGTACAGCTTATGCTGACACAATTATGGAAGGAGCAGATACATGCCTGTATTTTATTTGTTGAAGAACAGATTTCAAATGCCCTTATATAAGGACCGAATTCCTCAGGCATTTCTACAGCTCCCACGTTGGAGACAGTTGCTGTAACACCTTTCATATTGCGTTTGTAAATCCTCCTGAGCACCATATTTTTTAAAAACAGCGGAGCCATCCTTGCAAAGATATTGTGTTCTGCCCCGCTTTGGGAATCCATCTGCCATGCAAGGTGTTCTCTGGTTATTTTTTCCTTGAACTGTTTTTTAACATGCGCAAGAATCTGCTGAAAATCTCCGCCGTACTGCTGCCAGTCATACTCCACATAAACAGCACCAAAAAAATTCCGTGCAGATGCAGAGGGAAAGGCATTGCGCAGATTGACCGGAACAGACAGAACAATAGGTTTCTTTCGTTCTTTCACAGACACATTTTCGCCGATAGCATAAATCAGGCAGGCAGCAAGAAATACGGTCATAGTCGCGTTCTGGCTACGGCAAAGAGACATAAGACCATCCAGGCCTACTCTTCCTGAAATATTCCGGAGAAACTTTCCACTGTAGCGTGCTCCATGGATTCTACAGGCAGCTTTTGGCGTGACCCGCTTCACCTTTTCTCCGGAATAGTAGCGGGCATAGCTGTCATCGGCTCTTTGCGAGTAGGAAGCATCAAGCTCTGTCTCCTTCCACTCCAGTCCATACTTCAGGCTCAGATACTCCCCGGTCAGATTCTTTAGAAAATGCATAGCACTGGTTCCATCTGACAGCACATGATAAATCTCCAGATTAATCCTTTTTTGAAAATAGGTCACTTCAAAAAGGAGCTTCTGTTTTTTAACGCATTCCATATCCTGACATACCTTCTTCATTTCCGGTTTTACGACAGGGCAAAGACTGCTTTCTTCTAAATAGTACCAGAAAAAACCGTGACGCAGTACGACCCTGTAGGATGGAAATGCTTTGATTGTCTGATCCAGTGCTTCCTGCAGAATTCCTGCATCAATGGGTTCATAAAGCTCACAGGAAAAGCGAAACACTTGTGTTTCTGTTCCGTAGGTACCTGCCGGAAAAATTTTAGCTGCATGATCTAGTCTTAACCAGTTTTCTTTCATTCCTCTGTACTCCCTTGCAAAGTTAATTGCGGAATCCAAGTTCCTATTTTTTATATGCTAAAAAATTGCGGATGTATTCATAGGTTTTCTGAACGTGTCCAAATTTGGGAGGCAGTCCAAAAAAACCGTGGAGCGCGTTTTTCATGCGATGGATCTCCACTTGATTGCCATGCGCTCTGAGTTTCTCTCCATAGGCTTCCCCCTCATCCCGCAGCGGGTCATACTCTGCCGTAATGATCAGAGTATGCGGCTGTCCGGAAAGATCTTCTGAAAGAAGGGGAGCAAAGTAAGGATTTTTTCTATCCTCAATTTTCGGGATGTACAAATCAACATAGTCGCAGAGTCTCTTGACGGTCAAAAGATAGCCTTCTCCAAATTGATGAATCGAAGGAAACGGAGATGTCTGACTATGATCATCTGCTGTTGCCGGATATAACAGAATCTGCCGTTTTATGGAAAATTCTTTCCGTTCTTTTGCAAGCAGACTCACTGCAGCCGCCAGGTTTCCGCCTGCACTGTCTCCCATGAGAATGGTATTGTCCGGATCCGCCTGAAAGGATCTGTTGTTTTCAAAGATCGTTTTTACCGCATGGTAGCAGTCTTCCAGTCCGCATGGAAAGGGATGCTCCGGCGCCAGCCTGTAGTCCACAGACAGCACCCTGCAGCCTGTCGCTTTTGCCAGCGATGCACATGGCTTGGTGTAGGAGTCAATATCTCCAATGACCCATCCTCCTCCGTGAAAAAAAAGAATGACCTGTTCTGAACGAGTTTCTTCAGGCGGAAAAATCCGCACTGGAATTTCTCTTCCCTTCAAATGAATTTTGTAATCGCTCATTTCATAGAAAGCTTTTACCGGTGTGATCATTCTGCGGTTTACTGCACGGCATATTTTATAGTTCTTCTTTACGTTTACATCTTTGTAGGAAAGTGCCTTCAGTGTTGCTCTCATCCATTTGTTGATAGCCAATCTCATACCCCCTGTCTCTTTTGTACATCTTCCGGTCAGAAAGTTTCAGTTTCTCTATTCCGTTTTTATTATACCCTATTTTTCGTACATGGGCAATTTGTTCAGATCTGACTAACAAGGCGCCGCACCGGCAGTGTTCCGATGCGGCGCCTTGTTTTGTCCTGCAGCAAATGAATTATAATCGTTTTTTTCTAAAGGAGCTTTTCGTCGTATATGCCTTCCAGCCCGTAGCGTCTGACTCTTTCTCTGATTGCTTTTGGATCTGTGGAATACAGCCCTTTTTCAATCATTCGTTCAAAGTACTCGGCACCTGCAAATGTATACCTGGTCATAAGTCCCTTCTCGCTTTCCAGACTTTTATTGGCAAAGGAAATCAGGTCTCCAACGGCAAGCCCGCTGGGAAGTTCCAGAGGCCGCATGCCCTTTAAGTATCTGACTGCGTTATGTCCTGCCAGGCTTCCTGTGGAAATGGCTTCTGTATGCCCTACGAAGAGTCCGGATTTTTCTCCTCCACAGTATATGTTGCTGATTCCTGCCGCTTTCATTGAATTGTCCCGTTCTGCTACTGATAAGTACCGGATAGAGTTTCCCTTTCCCCCTGCATATGGATCCGCATAGCGGGCATTTTCAAATCCCGGAACTTTCCGCAGTTTCTCCAGAGGAAAAAAAGGTGTCATAATTTTCGCATATCCTGTATCCAGCAGAATAATGTTTTCTGCATATTCATTTCTTGCATACTGCTGACAGACTTTCAGATCCAGTTTTTCTTTTGTAACCTCTTCTTTTGGCAGCGGAATAATTGCTGCACCATGTTTCTCCAGCTGCTCTTGGATTTCCAAAGAAAGCGAACTCTTTTCCAGCTTTCCCGAACCGCTGAATGCACCGAAGGCTCCGTCTTTTCGTTTGCCCATAATATCCCGTCTGCCTGCTTTTTGGGTGATACTTACTCTTGGACCGAATGCCGGACAGCGCAGGATACACATGCAGCATCCGTTCCCATAGGTCAGGCAGTTTCCCATAGGTCCGGTCGAGCCGGAAGTCTCAACAAAAACATCTCCCTTTACTCGTTCTCCATCTGCCAGGATAACAGCTTCGACCTGAATACTGCCATCTTCAGCCGTTTTCTTCTCAACATCAATGGCACGGGTCATCAGGCGGATTTTGATTCCCATTTCCTGCAGAAGTCTGCGTACCTGCGGCTCTACTTTTACAACATCATACAGGCTCGCATGTTTATGCCCGGGAAAATCCACATTTTTGTGACGTGCGCAGCGATCTGTAATAGCAAACAATTCGCAGGCTCCCAAAGCAATATTTTCCTCTGCTGCAGTAAATCTTCCGTTGTTGCGCATAATCCCGCCCACGTTTCCCAGTCCCAGGAGAAGATCTGTTTTTTCCAGAAGGGTGACTTCTGCTCCGGCTTTTTTTGCTGCGACTGCAGCTGCACATCCGGACCAGCCCCCTCCGATTACAATTACTTGATACAAAATTAAAACCCCCTATCCGTTTAATATATGCCGGATGGGGGATTTTGGTTATTCATTATTCTGTTCAAAGCTGCTGCGGTGTCAGTCCATGCAGCCACTTTATGCGTTCTGCGTTCTATTTCTTCCGCACCATACATCCCTTCTTGAAGAAACAGATCCCATATTTCAGAATCGGCCGATAGCCATCATCTGTAAGAGATTTCTCATACTGACCGGTTTCAATTTGTTCCAGGGCCTCCCGGCATTTATCCTCCATATCCATAAATTTTTCGGCGACTTTCAGTTCCATCACCATAGCTCTTCCCATGAACTTCCGCTCCCGCAGAATCAGATCCGGTCTGCCTGCTCCGCTTTCTCTATTGGAGGCCACAAGATACTTCCCTGTACCGGACAGAAGCCCTGTCAGAAAACCATGGTAGTAGTTCTCTGCATAATCATAGTAACTGATGGTTTCCATCAGCTGTTCAGAAAGAAAGGACTCTGCTGTTTTGCAGTCCCCTTCTTCCAGAGCCTTCATCAGCGGGCTGCGGTCCAGTTTCTCAATCTTCTGATCAAACCAGGTTACGATAGAACTGCGGTATACTGTCTTGATTTCCGTATTGGGAATGGAAAGTTCCAGATAAATGATCCCTTCTTCCAGCCGCTGTTTCCCGGCCTTTAGATAGCCTGTAAAGAATAAAAAGTTCCACAGGTTGTCTTTGGTGGTATGAATATCTCCATAAGTGATTTCTTCATGAACAGGTTTTTC
>CAUWJW010000035.1:0-15263 GCA_963558985.1 uncultured Clostridia bacterium
GGGAGCCTTTCAGGCTCAGAGCAAACCACCCGTTTTCACGGGTGGTGCTGATTTTTTGAAGAAAGCTAACTATATTTCTTCTTCCGCTATCTTTGCAGTATCCAGCTCATATCGGTCTGCTCCCTTTGAGGTTTTCCTGATAAATCTTGTAATGTCATTTTTGTCACCGAACATTTGTTTGCGAGAGCGACTTTGTTATGGTATACTGAAAGAGCAAAAACCGCTGGTTGATAATAATCATAGTGGTAAATATAATATAAGTAGGAATCACTTAATTAACTGGTGTTTTGACCGAAAGAAAAGGAGAACTAGGGTATGCCTGAATTCAAGATAGTTTCAGATTATAAACTTATGGGCGATCAGCCGCAGGCAGTTGAGAAGCTCGCAGCCGGTATAAAAGCCGGCAAAGAACATCAGACCCTCATGGGTGTAACAGGCTCAGGTAAGACATTTACCATGGCCAACATTATTGAACGGGTGCAGAAACCGACTCTCGTTATCAGCCACAATAAGACGCTGGCTGCACAGCTTCATGGGGAATTCAAGGAGTTTTTCCCTGAAAATGCGGTAGAATATTTTGTAAGTTATTATGACTATTATCAGCCGGAGGCATATGTACCGTCCACAGACACCTACATTGAAAAAGACTCCGATATCAATGAAGAAATTGAAAAGCTGCGCCATTCGGCAACAGCAGCACTGTCAGAGCGAAGAGATGTGATTATTGTCGCAAGTGTATCCTGCATCTATGGACTGGGAAGCCCGGTAGATTATGAAAATCAGGTACTTTCCCTGCGGCCTGGAATGGAGAAGGATCGACAGGATATTTTACGGCGATTAGTGGACATTCAGTATACCAGAAACGATATGGGATTCACGAGGGGGACCTTCCGTGTAAGAGGCGATATCATTGATATTTATCCTGCGGGCGCAGAGAATGCTGTGCGTGTTGAGCTGTTCGGCGATGAAGTGGAAACCATTAAAGAAATCAACCCGGTGACAGGAGAAATCATAGGACTGCGGAACCATGTGGCGGTTTATCCGGCATCACACTATGTGACTACGAAAGAAAATATTGAGAGGGCGGCTTTGACAATTACTGGAGAACTGGAAGAACGGGTTCAATGGTTCAAAGACAGGGGGAAGCTTCTTGAGGCCCAGAGAATCGAGCAAAGAACACGTTATGACATTGAAATGCTTCGAGAAATCGGAAGCTGCAAAGGAATCGAGAATTATTCCCGGCATTTGAACGGACTGCCGCCGGGAAACCGTCCATACACACTGATTGACTATTTTCCCGATGACTTCCTCATTATGATTGATGAGTCCCATGTTATGCTGCCGCAGCTTCGTGCCATGTATGCAGGAGACCGATCCAGGAAAAGTTCCCTGGTGGAATACGGTTTTCGCCTTCCATCGGCTTTGGATAACCGTCCGCTTCAGTTTGAAGAATTTCAGAAGCTGGCGAAACAGTGCGTCTATGTGAGCGCAACACCGGGTCCTTACGAAAAAGAGTGCAGCGGCGGTATCACAGCAGAGCAGATTATACGTCCGACAGGACTTCTGGATCCAAAGATTCAGATACAAAAAAGTGAGAGGCAGATCGACCATCTCATCGGCGAGATCAACCAGGTAACGAAAAAGGGTGAAAAAGTGTTGGTTACCACACTGACGAAGAAAATGGCGGAAAGTCTGACAGACTATCTGAAAAATGCGGGAATCCGTGTTAGATATCTTCATTCTGAGGTAGATACATTAGAGAGAATGGAAATTTTGCGGGATCTTCGTATGGATGTTTTCGATGTCCTGGTAGGAATCAATCTGTTGCGGGAGGGACTGGATATTCCGGAAGTTTCTCTGGTAGCTATTTTAGATGCAGACAAGGAAGGTTTCCTGAGAACTGAAACTTCACTGATTCAGACAATCGGCAGAGCGGCCCGCCATGCAGAGGGACGGGTTATTATGTATGCAGACAGCATCAGTCCGGCCATGAAAGTAGCGATTGAAGAAACGGAACGCAGGCGCAGGATTCAGGACGCTTATAATAAGGAGCACGGGATTACGCCAAAGACCATTAAAAAATCAGTTCGTGCTGTAATAGAGGCAACAAAATCAGCTGAGGATGAAAACCTGTATAAGGGAAAGAGTCCGCTTGAGCTTACGAAAAAAGAATTAAAAAATTATGTAAAACAATTGGAAAAAGAAATGAAACAGGCAGCAGCAGATCTGCAGTTTGAACGGGCAGCCATGCTGAGAGACCAAATTTTTGAGTACAAAGTAAAGTTGTAATGAGGAAGACAGATGGCAAAAGACATTCATATAAAGGGAGCAAATGAGAATAATTTAAAAAATATAGACGTTACCATACCCAGAGATCAGATGGTTGTTCTTACAGGCCTTTCCGGCTCAGGAAAGTCCTCTCTGGCCTTTGATACAATTTATGCAGAAGGGCAGAGACGCTATGTGGAAAGCTTGTCAGCATATGCAAGACAGTTTCTCGGTCAGATGGAAAAACCCAATGTGGAGTATATTGAAGGGCTTTCACCGGCGATTTCCATTGACCAGAAAACCACCAGCAAGAATCCCAGATCCACAGTGGGAACTGTGACAGAAATTTATGATTATCTGCGTCTGCTTTACGCCAGAATAGGGATTCCCCACTGCCCGGTGTGCGGCAAGGAAATTACCAGCCAGTCAGTGGATCAAATCGTGGATCATCTGATGGCACTGGAAGAAAAAAGCAGAATTACGATGCTGGCACCTGTCGTGCGGCAGAGAAAAGGGGAACATGAAAAAATCATAGAACGGATTCGAAAAGAGGGGTTTACCAGAGCAAGAATCGATGGAGAAATTGTTCAAATCAATGAAGAGGAGATTAAGCTGGAAAAGCAGCAGAAACATACCATCGAAATTGTTGTGGATCGGATCCTTGTGAAGGAAGGTGCCGAAGCGCGGCTGGCAGAGGCCTGTGAACTGGCCATTTCCCATGGGGATGGGCTGGTAGTGGCACATATTCGTCAGGGTGAAGAGGAGTACGATAAAATTTTCAGTACAAGCCTGGCCTGCCCGGAGCATGGTGTGAGCATTGCGGAGCTGGAACCGAGGATGTTTTCTTTTAACAATCCATTTGGAGCCTGTCCTGACTGTAATGGATTAGGCTTTAATGAAAGGATCTCCCCGGATCTCATCATAACGGACCAGGACAAAAGTATCCCGGATGGCTGCCTGTCAGCTATTTTTGCCTCTATGGAGTTTTCAGGATTTTACAGACAGATGATCGATGCGCTGGCAGAATATCATGGCGTAGACATTCATACACCCTATAAAGATCTTCCGAAAAAATTTAAAAAAGAGCTGCTTTATGGAACGGGAAACCGCCACTTGAAATATTATTACAAGAGCCGCAGCAATGGATCCGAATCTTACAGAGATCATCCTTTTGAAGGGATTATCAATAACTTGGAAAGAAGGTACAGAGAGACCAATTCTGATTTTATAAAAGATAAAATGCGCAAGTATATGACCATTACGCCTTGCAGCACTTGTCAGGGAAAACGTCTTCGTCCGGAAATACTTGCTGTGACTGTCGGAGGAAAAAATATTGCAGACCTTTGTGAACTGTCTGTTCGGGAAGCGCTGGCGTTTGTAGACCGGCTGCAGCTGTCTGAGAAAGAGGCGATGATTGCCGGTCAGATTATCAAGGAGATAAAAGGTCGCCTTCAGTTCCTCATTGATGTGGGGCTTGATTATCTGACACTTTCCCGCTCTTCCGGCACGCTTTCCGGAGGAGAATCTCAGCGTATCCGTCTGGCGACCCAAATCGGTTCCAGTCTAGTGGGTGTACTGTACATTCTCGATGAGCCAAGTATCGGACTGCATCAGAAGGATAATGAAAAACTGCTGGCAACGCTCCGGCATTTGACAGATATCGGAAATACATTAATCGTAGTGGAACATGATGAAGACACCATGTATGCTGCAGATCACATTATAGATATTGGTCCAGGAGCCGGTATACATGGAGGTGAGCTTGTTGCACAGGGAACGGTTGAGGAAATCAAAGCCTGCGGCAGATCTCTGACAGGGCAGTATCTGAGCGGGAAGAAAAAGATAGAAGTCCCCCTGCACCGCAGAGAGGGAAACGGAGCCGCAATTCAGATCATAGGTGCCGCAGAAAACAATTTGAAAAATGTAGATGTAAGCTTTCCTCTTGGAAAGCTGGTTTGTGTCACAGGTGTTTCAGGTTCGGGAAAAAGCAGTCTGATTAATGAAATTCTGTACAAGGGTGCAGCAGCTCAGACAAATGGGCTGAAGATGAAAGCAGGTGCACATAAAGAAATTCTGGGACTTGAACATATCGATAAAGTGATTGATATCGATCAGTCTCCTATTGGAAGAACGCCCCGCTCCAATCCGGCAACATATACTGGTGTTTTCACTGCAATCCGGGATTTATTTGCACAGACACAGGAGGCGAAGCTGCGGGGTTATGAAAAGGGACGTTTCAGCTTTAATGTAAGAGGCGGAAGATGTGAAGCCTGCAGCGGTGACGGCATTATTAAAATTGAGATGCACTTCCTTCCGGATGTTTATGTTCCATGTGAAGTTTGTAAAGGAAAACGATACAACCGGGAAACGCTGGAAGTCAAATACAAGGGAAAAAGTATTTTCGATGTGCTTGATATGAATGTTACAGAAGCACTGGAATTTTTCCGGAATATCCCTTCGATTGCACGTCAGCTGGAGACCCTGGAACAGGTTGGAATGGGCTATATTAAGTTAGGACAGCCCTCAACACAGCTTTCCGGAGGGGAAGCGCAGCGGATCAAACTGGCTTCGGAGCTTTCCAAAAGAAGCACAGGAAAGACCTTGTATATTTTAGATGAACCGACTACAGGTCTTCATTTTGCAGATGTGGATAAGCTGCTGCAGGTGCTGGATACCTTAGTGGATGGCGGAAATACGGTTGTAGTGATTGAACATAATCTGGATGTGATTAAAAGAGCAGATCATATTATTGACCTGGGCCCTGACGGCGGTTTTCGCGGAGGAACCATTGTGGCAGAGGGAACACCGGAAGAAGTATCCCGGGTAAAGGGCTCTTATACAGGAGAATTTTTAGCTAAGATTTTGAAATAAGGTAATAGTCTCTTTACAAGGATAGGGGATAGGGCGTACAATAAAGAACAGAGACAAAATGCGGCAGGTGATAATAAATAATGAATGAAAGAAAAGAATTAGAGGCAGCAGATGCTGCAGACGTGAAAATCGGCAGACATAAAAAAGAAAGATATTTGTCTTATGTTCTGATGAGTTTTCTGGTTATTATATGGGGGTTTGACTATGTAGTAGCAAAACATGCACTGGAGATCTTGCAGCCTCTGACCCTTCTGTTTTTAAAATACTCTATAGGCTTGATTCTGGTACTGTCTATAAAACTGAAGACAGACCGGAAAACGATCGTCCGGAAAAAAGATATTCCACTGTTTATTTTATGTTCATTATGCGGAGAAATCCTTTATTATTTTTGTGAGTATACAGCTATGGATTATATCCCGGTATCGCTGGTGTCCATTGTACTGGCTTTTGTGCCGGCACTTTCTATTATTATTGAAAAGGTACTGTTTAAACGGACTGTGACAAAAGCGATGGTAATTGGAGTGGCAGTTTGTATATTTGGAGTCGTGCTCATTATCGGTGTAGACTTTGAATTGCTGTTTCAGGGACGGCTGATCGGATATCTTCTGGCTTTTGGAGCTGTATTTTCATGGAACGGATACAACTTTCTGACTGCCTCTCTGCATGACCGGTACAGCAGCATTACGCTGACCTGCACACAGCTGATCTGCACATCGCTGCTGATTCTTCCTTATGCGATTCATACGATGCCGCCAATTGAGGCTTTTACTCCGGGCATGGTCGGTGGTATAATATACTTAGGGCTCGTGAATGCCGGATTAGGTTTTCTTATTACAGTGCGCTCACTGCATGTAATAGGACCTACTGCTACAGGGTTGTTTTCCAACTTCCTGCCGATTACAAGTACTTTTTTCGGGTGGGTATTTCTAAACGAGTCTATTTCCGGGCTGCAGCTTTTAGGTGGAGCGATTGTAGTAGCGGCAGCTTGTGTTGTTATTAAAGAAAAAGGAAAAATGGAGGAATTATCCTGATGATTGAAAGATTAAACCTGACCATGCTTACTGATTTTTATGAGCTTACTATGGCAAATGGCTATTATGAATCCGGTATGGCCGATGATATTGCCTGTTTTGATATGTTTTTCAGGCAGGTTCCTGATGGGGGCGGCTATGCAATAATGGCGGGCTTGGATCAGGTTATTAGCTATTTGGACAACCTGGAATTTACCGACGAGGATATCGCTTATCTTGAGAAAAAGGGTATTTTCAGCCAGGAATTTTTAGATTATTTGAGAGAGTTCCGCTTTACTTGTGATGTGTGGGCAATACCGGAGGGAACGCCTATTTTTCCGGGAGAACCTCTTGTGACAGTCAAGGGACCTATGATACAGGCACAGTTTGTGGAAACGATGATTCTGCTTCTGATAAATCATCAGAGCCTGGTGGCAACAAAATCCAATCGGATTGTAAGGGCTGCGGCAGGCAGACCGGTTATGGAGTTTGGAACCAGGCGGGCTCATGGTGCGGCAGGAGCCATTTATGGTGCCAGAGCAGCCTATATCGGCGGATGTGCAGGAACTGCCTGTACAATTGCAGATCGTGACTTCGGAGTGCCGGCTCTGGGCACTATGGCGCACAGCTGGGTGCAGATGTATGCCAGCGAATATGAAGCTTTCCGCAAGTATGCGGAAATTTATCCGGACAATTGCGTACTTCTTGTAGATACGTACAATGTACTGAAATCGGGTGTACCTGCAGCAATTCGTGTTTTTGATGAGGTAAAGCCGAAAAACAAGGGGATTCGTATTGATAGCGGAGATGTGGCCTATTTAACGAAAAAAGCGAGGAAAATGCTGGATGATGCAGGTCATAGAGACTGTAAGATCGTGGTTTCCAATTCTCTGGATGAGTATATTATACAGGATATTCTTTTAGAAGGTGCCTGCATAGATTCCTTTGGAGTCGGTGAGAGACTCATTACATCTAAATCAGAGCCTGTATTTGGAGGCGTATATAAATTATCTGCTTTGGAAAAAGACGGAGAGCTGATTCCAAAAATTAAAATCAGTGAAAACGTTGGAAAAATAACTAATCCGGGTTTTAAAACGGTATACCGGCTTTTTGATAGAGACTCTCATAAAGCAGTGGCCGATGTGATTACACTGGATGGGGAACCTGTTCCGGAGGGAGACGGGTATGAGATTTTTGACCCGCAGGCTGTATGGAAACGGAAAAAACTGAATAATTTTTATGCAAAAAATCTTCGTGTTCAGATTTTTGACAAGGGAAGACGTATTTATGAAAGTCCGACGATTGAAGAAATCAGGAATGACTGCAGTAAACAAGTAGCTGCCTTGTGGGATGAAACCCTTCGGTTTGAAAACCCACAGCCTTATTATGTCGATTTGTCAAAAAAACTGTGGGAAATGAAACAGGAACTGATCGAAGCACATAATCAGATATAGCAAACTATAAAAAGGCGCTGAAGCATTAGGTTTTTATCTAATGCTTCAGCGCCTTTTGTTGTAAGCTATATAAAAGGGCGGGGCTTTAAGCCTTATTTGATGTTGGAGGCATTGAGAACATTCTTAATCTTATGCTGCACCATAGAACGAATCGCATCTCTTGCCGGCCCCAGATATTTTCTTGGATCGAAATCTGCAGGATGTTCAACCAGATACTTCCGAACCTCTGCAGTCATTGCAAGCCGCAGATCTGTGTCGATATTAACTTTGCAGACACCATGCTTGGTAGCCTCCTTAATCATATCTTCAGGAACTCCCTGTGCCCCCGGAATATCTCCTCCGTATTCATTGCACTTCTTAACAAACTCAGGAAGAACAGTGGAAGCGCCGTGAAGCACCAGCGGGGTATCAGGAATCAGAGAATGAATCTTCTGCAGTCGTTCAAAATCCAGATAAGGTTCTCCTTTGAATTTGTAGGCACCGTGGCTGGTTCCAATGGCAATGGCAAGAGAATCGACACCTGTTTTCTCTACGAATTCAGCAGCCTCTTCCGGTACAGTGAAAGTTGCAGAACGGGCATCCACCTTTATATTGTCCTCAACACCTGCCAGTTTTCCAAGTTCAGCCTCAACAACAACACCTTTGCTGTGGGCATAATCCACAACCTCTTTGGTAATACGGATGTTCTCTTCAAAAGGATGCTTGGAACCGTCAATCATAACAGAAGTAAAACCGTCATCTACACATTTTTTACAGATATCAAAATCCTCTCCGTGATCCAAATGAAGTGCAATATCTAAACCCGTATCAAGAATGGCTGCCTCCACAAGCTTTACCAGATAAGCCGGTTTTGCGTATTTTCTGGCTCCTGCAGAAACCTGCAGAATCAGAGAGGTGTTTTCAGCCTTGGCTGCCTCTACGATACCCTGGATAATCTCCATATTATTCACATTGAAGGCGCCTATTGCATAATCGTTCTTCAATGCCTTTGAAAACATTTCTTTTGTAGTTACTAAAGCCATTTTTATCCTCCTAACCTCATTTGTAGTATAATTTATTATACACCGACTAACAAAAAAAACCTACTGTTTTATTGATTTATCTGGAATTTTGGCTGCCTCCAAGCATGGACAGCAACGGCCCTAACGTCTGAATTGCCCCCTGCAGATCGAGATTAGAAAGGTCAGGGAAAGAAGAAGCCTGACTGCTGCCGGGTGCAGGTTTTATATCTTCAGCGTTCTCAGGTGGTAAGGAAGGCGGAGTATGAGCAGAGACCGGTGAAGGAAGCGCCTTCGATACAGAACTGCTCATATGGCTCAGCTCTGTTACTTTTTCTAAAGCGTTTACAGCTCCATGAAGCTGCTCAAGGATAATATCCAGATCAAAGGCGGCAGCGTTAGCCGAACCCGGGGATTTTCTCCCTTTGGCAGCAGCAGCCAGTAAAAGCAATGGCAAAGGATTCATATATGTAACCTCCAATTTCTAATAGTTGATTATAGATTATGAAAAATAGGATGTCTTTGTGCAGGTTTCGTGCATATAGATAGTGTAGAAATGATACAGACAAAGGGAGGAAAATTATGGATCAAAAAATTCTGATGGATCTGGCCAGACAGCTGGGACTGCCCGAGCAGGCGGCAGAAGCGAAAGCCGGTGAATATATGGGAAAAAGTGATGAAGAAATCCTTAGGGAAATCAAACGAGTCAAATCAATCTTAAAAAGAGATCGTAAAACTTATGAAAAACAGCTGCAGACTGTAAAGGCTCTGGCGGCGACCATGACCGAACCGCAAAAAGCAAGGCTGCAGAAGATTATAGAGGTGTTAGAATCATAGAAATGGTAAATCCATGAGGAAAAAGAAAACCGGCCTAATCTAAAATTACACCGGTAATGATTTCCATAATCTGGCGATCTGTAGCCTGATCAGGAATATCAAATGTTCCTGACTGGATTTTATCTGACAGCTTATGCTTTTTCAGAAGAAGTTTAAAATCATCTGCTGAAGAGACATATCCGGCGCTTTCCAGCTGTGACGCTACAGCAGCAGGGGAAGTGTCGGATATGGTCAGGCTGGTAGAAGATACCAATGAACCAGCCGGTTCCGATGAAGATCCTGAAGGGGAGGCGGCAGCTGCAGAAGCTGTCGTACTTTCAGAAGCTGTCGTACTTTCAGATGCGGATGTCTGTGCAGTATCGGAAGCTTCCACCAGAGTTTCCGGATATGCCATGATAGTGTCGATTCTGATATATATAACAAAAGCTGCAATTGCAAGAATAATCAGTGCAACAAAAATATCGTTTTTATCATAAAAAAAATCTTTGATTCTATTCATACAAAGTCCCCCTTAGTATTTGCTTTTATTAAAGGATATCATACTTTACTGGCATTCTCAAACTTAAATTTATGAAAATTTCTTCACAAATTATATATACTTTTGGGTTAAACTTGTTGTATAATAAACGTTATGGTGAAATTAACAATAACAAAAAATGATGGAAATCAGCGGTTGGATCGATTTTTGAAAAAATATTTAAAAAATGCACCGCTGAGCTATTTATACAAACTAATACGCAAAGATCTGAAGGTGAACGGCAAGCGGGCGAAAGCAGAAACCATGCTTGCAGAAGGTGATGAATTAAGCCTTTATATAGAGCAGGAGCAGCTTGAATCGTATATCCGCCCAAAGAAGCGATATGCGGGGAAACGCCAGTTTAAAGTGGCGTATGAAGATGAAGATGTACTGATTGTGGAAAAGCCCTTCGGCCTTTTAACTCATGGCGATTCAAAAGAGAAAAAAAACACTCTGGTGAATCAGGTCTGCGGCTATCTCCAGGAGAAAGGGGAGTATGATCCGAGAAACGAAAGGATTTTCATGCCATCACCGGTGAACCGGCTGGATCGAAATACTACAGGTCTTGTAATCTTCGGGAAGAACAGTGCAGCAGTTCAGATTCTCAATCGTCTCATAAAGGATAAAGACAAGGTAAGTAAACGTTACTTGACCATTGTTTCGGGAAATGTAAAGGAACCCCTGGATTTAAAAGCAAAAATGGAAAAAGATGCAAAGAAGAACCGGGTTCGAGTGCTTCCTTCAGATGCGCCAGAAGGGAAATTAATGGAAACAAAGGTATATCCGCAGAAGAGCAAAGGCGGATTCACGTTAGTTGAAGTGGAACTGGTGACGGGCAGAACGCATCAGATCAGAGCGCACCTTGGACAGGCAGGGTTTCCTGTTATCGGAGACGGTAAATACGGCAGCTTGCGGATTAACGGGCAGATGAAAAAGCGGTTTGGACTGACAACACAGTTGCTGCATGCCTATAAACTGGACTTCAGCAAGGAGATACCACAGCTGCCGGGTCTGGCGGGGCGAGAGATTACTGCCGGCATTCCGGAAGAGTTTGTGCGAATAAAAAGAGAGTTAATGGATTAAGATAGTAATGATAAGGAGATTGTAATGTCCCAGGGAAATGAGCAAATGCATTGGCGCCGAAGATATCGGCCGTATATTGTTGCCGGTGTGCTGGCCTTTGTAATGACCATGCTGATTGCTCCTGAAGTCAATGAAGGAAATTCAATGGATCCGACAATCAAAGACGGACAGGTTCTTGTAATAACCAAAACATCCTATTCGGTCAAAAGAGGCAGACCGGATTTGGGACAAATCGTCCTTTTGGAAAAAACTTTGGCGCCGGAAGTGGCAGAAGACAATATTATCGGCAGAGTTGTAGGTTTGCCGGGAGATACCATCGAGATCCGAGATGGGAAAGTTCTCCGCAATGGAAAGGAGTACCAGACAGAAAATGGAATCAAGGGAGCTTCCGGAAATTTGAAGGTTACGCTCAGTAAGGATGACGTTTTTCTTCTTGCAGACAACCGGGATTCTAAGACAGACAGCAGAAATAAGAAGCTGGGACCTGTAGATATGCGGGAAATTAAAGGAAATGTGAAGTTAAGGATATGGCCGTTGTCTGATATAGGAGGGGTACACTGATGAAAGGTTTAATAAGAGATATTGCAGTAGCCGTTATTATTGTTCTGGCTGTTACAATGGTCATAAAACCGACGATTGTAAAGGAGAACTCTATGCAGCCTACGCTGTATGAGAATAACTATTTGCTGATTAATAAACAGGCCTATCGTTTTGGGGAGGAAAAAAGAGGCGACATTATTGTTTTTAAATCAGATCTGGAAGACGATGATGGAGACAAGAAGCTTTTAATCAAGAGAATCATAGGGTTGCCGGGAGATCGGATTACGATCAAAAATGGAAAAGTGTTTCTCAACGGTACGCAGCAGCATGAAACTTATACGCTGGAAGATGAGACCAGCGGGAATATTTCCAATTATAAGGTGCCGGAAGGACATCTGTTTGTAATGGGAGACAACAGGAGAGTCAGTCTGGACAGCCGCTCGGAGGAAGTCGGGTGCATCAGTGAAGAACAAGTAATGGGAAAGGCTTTTGTACGGTTATACCCGTTTAACAAGATAGGAGGCCTGTATTAAGGAGAGGCAAGTCTGCCGGCTACATATATTAAGCAAAGGAAACGTGTATACGAATGACAGGATATAGGCGCATAATATTTTTTTTCATAGCAGGAACTCTAGGTTTCTTTTCAGCCCTTGCGGCAGGATGCTTTTTTACTACTATGCAGGTGCAGGGGGAGTCTATGGAACCTGCCATCAAGCAGGGAGAACGAGTGTTGATAGGAAAAATGGCTTATTTTCTTGAAGCCCCTCATATAGGAGAGACTGTGGCATTTCCCTGCAGTGTTTATAGTGAGGATGGGGAGGGGCGTATTCTGGTCAAACGTGTAGCTGCTGTGGAAGGTGATGAAGTACAGATTAAAGATGGGATGTTTTATGTGAATGGGAAAGTCTATGATCAGTATACCTCGGAATCTGTTTATTTAGAGCCAATGGAGCCGGTAATTGTCGGAAAGGATAAAGTGTTTGTCCTCAGTGATAATAGAAAAGCGGTGCTGGACAGCAGAGATCAGGCTGTGGGTCAGGTAGAAGTTTCGGATTTGTTAGGAAAAGTGTATTTTAAATAAGTGGAAGTGAATCATGAGTGAAAAAAAGATAGTCGCAACGAATAAAAAGGCCAGGCATGATTATTTTATCGAAGAGGTCTATGAAGCCGGAATCGTGCTGACAGGAACAGAAATTAAGTCTATCCGGCAGGGAAAAGTGAATATTAAAGAGAGTTATGCAAAAATAGAAAAAGAAGAATTGATTATTTACGGGATGCATATCAGTCCTTACGAGCATGGAAATCGTTTTAATGTGGATCCGCTGCGGCCGAGGAAGCTTCTGCTGCATAAACGGGAGATACGGAAACTGATTGGATATACGACATTAAAAGGTTTGACATTAGTGCCTCTTCGGATGTATATTAATGAAAGAGGTAAGGCGAAGCTGGAACTGGCAGTTGCACGCGGTAAAAAGGATTATGATAAGAGGCATACGATTGCCAAACGGGATGCTGACAGAAGGATGCAGCAGGCTATGAGAAAGTAAGCGAGGTGTTAGGATGCAGGATTTTTTGAGTAAAGCCGGTAAATTAGCAAAGACTACAGCAAGTAAAGCTGCCGACAAGGCGGGAGATTTAGTAGAGATCGGGAAAATCAAGGCGAAAATCAATTCGTCCAAATCCGAGATTGCAAATCTGGAGAAGAAGATTGGTGCATACTACTATGAGCAGTATATGGAAGGTGCAGCTGTAGATGCTGCAATCGGTGAAATGTGTCAGGAAATTCGCCGGCAAAATGAACTGATTGAAGAGCTGGAAGAAAAAATAGAGAATGTGAAAGAGAACTAATGTTTTATTGTACATTTTTGTGGTATAATATAAATAAACATAACGGCTGAGGAAATCTCCCGGCCGTCTGTATATGGGGATGTATTTGGTTTCGACGGGGGTGTGGAAACCGGAGAAGCGAGCCGCAGTTTGTCCGGTCTGCGTTAAAAAGGACACGTTAAATATAAACGCTAAAAAAACAAACAACAATTTCGCATTAGCAGCGTAAGTCTGCGCGAACGCCGGCCTTGGTTCACCTGTAGGTCAAGGATCCGGTGTCAAATATACAGGAAAACTCTATGTGAATTCCTGGCAGCATAGGGGAATAACAGGATAGCCGATGGAAAAGCCTGCTTTTGGGCGTTTCCGGAAGCGAATTTCTAAAACAAAAGCTGCGCTCGGAGAAACTCCTGTGAAAATGCTTTCGGACGCGAGTTCGATTCTCGCCATCTCCACCATTAGAACGTTGAAATTTCAACGTTCTTTTCTTTTAATATTGAAAAATCTTCCTAATTATTAGGGAATCCCATTGTATTCCTTTACTATCTAATCCCAACTCCCCTGCTTTACTTAATCGTCAAGAGCAATACTGGCAGCAAGGCGGAAATTATACATGGGTGCGATGGAGCTTAAAAGTCCCCCAGTAAGTTTTTATCGTAAAAATATTTCTGGTAATAGATTTAATGGTATAGGTTTCATAGGTACTTAAGCATAATTTTTTCCCGTGGATCGAATAGGTACCGTCTGTAGAATTTCCGCCACAGTCATCATAAAATGTGAAATAAAAATGACCCGATTTAGTAAATTCCCATTGAGCATAAGATCCATTCCCCCAATCACCTTCCCACATGCCGACAATTTTCTTTTTGTAATTTACTGGATTTTTTACCGTGATCTTACACCGAAACGTTTTCTTTCCGACTTTTGCAGTGATGGTCGTTTTTCCGGAATTCTTTGCAGTGACTGTTCCTTTTTTTACAGTAGCGATTTTCGTTTTGCTGCTTGACCATCTGACTTTCTTTCCTTTTGTATTTTTGACTCGGAGTTTAATCGTCTTTCCTTTGGTGATTGTTGCTTTCTTTTTACTGATTTGCATTTTAGCTGCAGCGTAGGACTCCAAGGTGCCGGCTGCATCCGGAATCGTGAAAGTGCAGCCTACGAATAGGATAAGAGTAAGGGTGATGATTCTTGATAGATGTTTCATGAATGTTTCCTCCAAAGGTGATTAATATAGGATTTACCTAAAAGCATTTCATATTTCATTGTATAACACTGCATCATATAATCAAGTATTTTTATAGAAAAATTCAAGGTTTCAAATTTAGGAACTGAATATACGATTGAGTATAGAAAACGGTACAGAAGAATTGGAATTAGATAAAACAATTGACATTTACCCCCCCTTTATCTTAACATAAACATAATAAAACTCTCTTGCAGAGAATCGTGTAATGTGTAAAAAAAGGAGGAGAACAATAATGGAAAAAATGATCGACGAAAGAGTACGCAGGATACTGATCAAGTACGTATGCGTGATTATTCTGGCATTTGCGGCCGTTTTTGCAGGAATCAGCCTTTTGCTGAATCTAAGCAGTACAAACCCGGCAAAACTCAATGAAGGCAATCCCGGCAAACTGCTGCCCGTAATGCGAGCCTATTATGAAACCATGTATCCTTACAGGGAAGTGTACAATATCAATGAGGTAGAAGCGGAAGGGTTCGGCAGCTATAAGATCCATCTGAGCATAATCGACCACAGAGAGAAAATCGAAATAGGAAGAGCGAATGTGATTATGGCAATGAAACGGGGAAAGCTTTCCATCACAAATGATACGGAGGGGCTTACTGTATTTAATGT
>CAUWJW010000036.1:0-15104 GCA_963558985.1 uncultured Clostridia bacterium
GGAGCAAAGCTTTTGCAGGAAGCAAAAATCTGAAGAAAGTAACTGTCGGCACAAATGTAAAGACTATCGGGTCAAAGGCATTTTATAAGGATAAAAACCTGAAAACCATTGTAGTCAAAGGAAAGAACTTAAAGAAAGTGGGCGCATCTGCCTTAAAGGGCATTCATGCAAAAGCGAAGATTATTGTTCCAAAGGCAAAGGTCAAATCCTACCAGAAACTCTTTAAGAATAAAGGACAGAAGAAAACAGTTAAGATCCGTTCGTAATGAATTCGCAGAAATAGTTTGAAAGAAAACTGCCGCATCTATGAAAAATTTTCAATGATGCGGCAGTTTTATTTGTTTCCTTTTTCATACTTTAATCCCTCATTTTCCTTTTCCTATATTTTAGCACAGGAAATCTTAGAAAGACAGAGAAAAAAGCAATTCCGACTCCTAGCGAAGGAGGCGCAGGGGTTTTGGTTGTAAAATATTGGAATGTTAAAAAAGTATGTTCCAAACCCTTGTACTTTTTCGGTTCCTCCCCCATTTTTATGGGGGAGGAACCGTACATTTCTTTGAAAACTAGACTTATTTGTGCTATAAACAGCAAATCATAGTATTAATTTGCTGTTAAAATAAACTAACTTGCAAAAACCGGAGCATTTTTATGTTCCACAAAATTAAAAATATTTATTTTGGAACAAGGCGCCTTAAAAATCAAAAACACCGCTTGCAACGAAGCATTTCTTATTGCTTTTTTTACCGATTCTCACCGATTCCCACTTCGCCTGCTTATAGCCGGTGCAGCCCGCAGACAGCAGCCCGCGGCTCGCCGAAGCCTTGAATTTCCCCGTTATATCAGATAAAATAAAAGAACCATGAACGTTCCGGCCCGGGCGCTTCTGCTCCCGCAGGGACAATAAATCATCAAGGAGAAACATACATGAAAAAAATAGATACCCTTTTATTTGACTTTGACGGGACCGTTATGAATACCAACAACGTTATCATCAATTCCTGGCAGCACACCTTCCGCACATTGGAAAATCGAGAAGAAAAGCTGGAAAACATTGTCCGCACTTTTGGGGAACCTCTTGAGGCAACCATGAAAAAATTCTTTCCGGCCGTACCTGTAGCCGAGTCCGTTGAAATATACAGAAGCTATCATCGTGACAACTTTGGAGAGATGATTACGGTATTCCCCGGCATGAAGGAACTGCTTCACACTTTGCATGAACAGGAATACAAACTGGGACTGGTGACCTCAAGACTAAAGAGAACAACCATGCAGGGACTGGAAAAATACGGACTGCTGCCTTACTTTTCAGCAGTTGTAACCGCAGACGATACTAAAAAACACAAGCCGGATCCGGAACCGGTCTACATTGCACTTGAAAAACTGAACGCCTCGCCGGAAGCAAGTATGATGCTGGGTGACACCATGTTTGATATCGGATGTGCCAGAAATGCGGGCGTAGCCTCCGTACTAGTAGGATGGGCAGTTGCCGTGACAGAAGAAGAAAAAAATGGCCCGGACGGACCGGACCATATCATTGAAAAAGCGCAGGATCTGCTGAAGCTGCTGTAAAAAAGTTTTGGCAGATGACGAGAACAGAAAAAGCCGGAAAACACACAGCACGTCTGCACGTTTCCCGGCTGATTTCTCTGTAGAACAGGTGGAGCCATAAAGAGATTCCTTAAATCAGCTTGGTCGTCCATTTACTGCAGTCCCACACATCCGTCACCACATCCTGATAAAACTCCGGCTCGTGACAAATCAGAAGAATACTTCCTTTATACTCCTGCAGCGCCCGCTTCAGCTCTGCCTTCGCATCCACATCCAAATGATTGGTAGGCTCATCGAGAAGCAACAGATTACTTTCCCTGTTAATCAGCTTGCAAAGACGCACCTTAGCCTGCTCTCCGCCGCTCAAAACACGCACCTGACTTTCAATATGCTTTGTAGTCAGCCCGCACTTTGCCAGAGCAGAACGCACCTCAAACTGATTCAGCCCGGGGAAATCCTTCCACATTTCCTCAATGCAAGTATTGGTATTTCCCGGAGGCATCTCCTGCTCAAAATAACCGATTTCCAGGTAATCTCCAAGCTGGCAGGAACCCGACAGAGGAGGGATCAGACCCAGAATACTTTTCAGCAGCGTTGTCTTGCCGATTCCATTGGCACCGATGAGAGCAATCTTCTGACCGCGCTCCATAGACAGATCCAAAGGCTTTGACAAAGGCTCATCATAGCCGATGACAAGCTGCGAAGTCTCAAAAAGGACTTTACCCGAAGTGCGGCCCTTGAGAAAATGAAATTCTGGCTTTGGCTTTTCTGCAGCCAGCTCAATGAGTTCCATATTGTCCAGTTTCTTCTGACGGGACATGGCCATATTCCTTGTTGCTACACGAGCCTTATTGCGGGCCACAAAATCCTTCAGCTCGCTGATTTCCTGCTGTTGCCGTTTATAAGCAGCCTCAAGCTGTGCCTTCTTTACAGCATAAACCTCCTGAAATTTATCATAATCACCCACATAACGGTTCAATTCCTGATTTTCCATATGATACACCAGATTAATCACACTGTTGAGAAACGGAATATCATGGGAAATCAGAATAAAAGCATTTTCGTATTCGCTCAGATATCGCTGCAGCCATACAATATGCTCCTCATCCAGATAGTTGGTAGGCTCATCAAGAAGCAGGATGTCCGGCTTTTCCAAAAGAAGCTTGGCCAGAAGCGCCTTTGTCCGCTGACCGCCGGAAAGATCAGAGACATCCTTGTCCAGACCAATATCCGTAAGCCCCAGTGCGCGGGCAACCTCCTCCACCTTGGCATCAATCACATAGAAATCATGCATGGTAAGCAGATCCTGAATTTCTCCAAGCTCCTCCATCAGCGCCTCCATCTCATCCCCGGCAGTCCCCAGAAGGTCACAGATCTCATTCATTCGCGCCTCCATATCAAAGAGCCAGGAAAACGCCGATTTAAGGACATCCCGCATGGTCATGCCCGGCTCCAGAACCGTGTGCTGATCCAGATAACCGACACGGCAGTTTTTCGCCCACTGGATCTTTCCTTCATCCGGCATAAGCTTGCCCGTTACAATATTCAAAAATGTAGACTTTCCTTCACCGTTGGCGCCTACAAGACCAATATGCTCACCGGCCAGCAGACGGAAAGAAACGTCATGGAAAATGGCTCTGTCTCCAAAGCCATGAGATAAATGTTCAACTGTTAAAATGCTCATACTGTCTCCTTTTGTGTAAAGTACTTCAAAGATTATAACCAAAAGGAGGGAATCTGGCAAGACAGCAGACCGCTTGCCCCAACAAAAGTATTGACTTTTTCTGAAATAAAATATATCATAATAAAATAGTTTGATAATCAAAATAAAAAATACAGGAGGAGAAATTGGGAGTACGAATTGTAGGTCTTGGGAAGTGTCTGCCGAATCGAGTTGTAACAAACGATGAGATCGCAAAAATGGTCGATACCGATCACAATTGGATCGTGGAAAGGACAGGAATCGAACAGCGACATGTAGCAGTGACAGAAACAGGGACAGATCTTGCATGCGCAGCAGCAGAAGAAGCTTTACAGGGAATAGACAGAAGCAGCATCGGACTGGTGCTGGTAGCGACAGCAACCCCCGATGATATTGTTCCGGTAACCGGTGCACAGGTAAAATGCAGGCTGGGGCTGGAACATGCTGCAGCCTTTGACCTGAATGCCGCCTGCAGCGGGTTTTTGTACGGAATTTGGACAGCAGAGGCCCTGATGAAAAATGGAGCAGCCCCGGAATCCAATAGCATGGAGATTAAGCGGGCACTGGTAATCGGAGCAGAGCGTCTGTCCAGAATTGTCAACTGGGAGGATCGGGCAAGCTGCGTCCTCTTTGGTGACGGAGCAGGCGCAGCAGTTTTGGAATATGATGCAAAGCAGCCGGGCATTCTGTCCACCTATGTGAAGAATTATGACGACCGGCAGGGAGTGCTTACCTGCGGGAAAGAATACCGGGAGACACCCTTTGGGAAGGATCCTGCGAAAGTGCAGCAGCTGGCACTTAAAGGAAATGCCGTTTACCGGTTTGCAGTAAATGCGATTGAAGAAGTGACCATGGCTGCCGTAGACAAAGCAGGACTTAATCTGGAGGATATTGACTGGTTTGTTCCCCATCAGGCAAACGGAAGAATCATGGCAGCGGCAGCACAACGGCTGAAGCAGCCGATAGAAAAATTTCAGATCAGCATTCGTACAAATGCAAATGTATCTGCTGCCAGTGTGCCAATGGCATTGTATGATTTAGTGAAAACTGGTAAAATAAAAAAAGGCGACAAAATAGCAATGGTCGGTTTTGGCGGCGGACTGTGCGCCGCAGCGGCAGTGGTGCAATGGTAAAATCCAGGAGGAGAAATATGGTAAACATTTGTGAAGTATTAGGGACACAGTATCCCATTATCCAGGGAGCAATGGCCAGAATTGCAGAATGCAACCTGGCAGCGGCAGTAAGCAACGGAGGCGGACTCGGTGTGATTGCAGCAGGCGGAGAGTCCGGCCAGTGGCTTCGAGAGCAGATTAAGAAAACAAGAGAAATGACAGATAAGCCTTTTGGCGTAAATATCATGCTGCTGGCTCCCAACGTAGAAGAACTCATCGAAGTGGTATGTGAGGAGAAGGTGCCGGTGGTTACCACAGGTGCGGGAAATCCGGGGAAATATATTGCAAAGATGAAGGAACACGGTATTAAGGTCGTTCCTGTTGTAGCCAATGTAGCGCTGGCTGTTCGTGTACAGCGGGCAGGTGCAGATGCAGTTGTAGCAGAAGGAACAGAAGCAGGGGGACATATCGGAGAAACGGCAACTATGGCACTGGTACCGCAGATTGCGGATGCAGTGGATATTCCAGTAATTGCAGCAGGCGGTATTGCTGACGGCAGGGGGATTGCAGCAGCCTATATGCTGGGGGCAAAAGGCGTTCAGGTAGGAACCCGGTTCCTGGTAGCCGATGAATGTATCGTTGCCCAGGGATATAAAGATGCAATCCTGAAAGCAAAAGACTCATCTACTGTAGCCACAGGCAGAAGTACAGGACACCCGGTAAGAGTCATTAAAAATAAACTGGCCAGAGAAATTCTGGCACTTGAAAAGAAAAACGAAGATGTGGAGAAAATCAATGAATTGTGTACCGGAACACTGGCGGCCGCAGTGCGTGACGGCGATGCGGACCGCGGAAACATTATGTCCGGTCAGATTGCAGGACTGGTAAAAAAAGAACAGCCGGCAGCAGAGATGATAGAAGAAATGTTTAAGGAGGCGGAAGAGATTTATGAAGATCGGAATCACATTTGCAGGGCAGGGCGCTCAGTATAGCGGAATGGGGAAAGATCTGTACGATAACTACGGATCTGCAAAAAATGTATTTGACCTGGCCGGAGAACAGGTGAAAGAATGGTGCTTTAACGGAGACGAAGAAACCTTAAAGCAGACACATGTAACACAGCCTTGTGTTTACACAGTGACCATGGCAGCTTATGAGGCATTTATGGAGGCACTGCAGCAGGAAGGACTGAAAGAAGATACAGAAATCATCGGCTATGCAGGATTCAGTCTGGGGGAATATGCAGCTCTTACAGTAGCAGGCGTAATCGAAGACATCCGCACGGGAATGGACATCGTTACAAAACGTGGACAGCTGATGAATCAGGCAGGACTCGGACCTGACGGACAGCCCATGGGAAAAATGGCAGCTGCCATGGGCGAAAGAGAAGCTGTCCTGCAGCTTGTAGAAGAAGTGCGGGAAGATGGAATTCTGGAAGGTGTGAACTTTAATTCACCGGTGCAGACAGTTGTAGCAGGTGACAAAGATGCAGTGGCACGCTTTGCAGACGCAGCAAAAGCAAAGAAAATCCGGGCAAAAGTGCTCCCGGTAGGAACTGCCTTTCACAGTCCGATGATGGTTCCAGCGGCAGAGGAGCTGAAGGGCGTACTGCAGGAGGCAGGGCTGAACATGCCGAAAGCCAGAATCTATGCGAATCTTACATCCGAAGATATGATGAAGGATTTTGACGGCAGCGATGCAGGCGCCTACTTGTCTGACATTATGTCCAGACAGGCAAAGAGTCCGGTTTACTGGGAAGAGACCATCCGACATTTTAAAAGAGACGGCGCAGAGATACTCATCGAAATCGGACCGGGAAAAACCCTTTCCGGACTGGCAAAAAAGACAGAACCGGCCCTAAACCGTTTTAATATTGAAGATGCAGAAAGCCTGAAAGAAACCATCGAAGGTCTGAAGGCGCTCAAAAAAGGAGAATAAAAGGACATGTTAAAAGGAAAAGCAGCCATTATAACAGGCGGCGTCCGTGGAATCGGAAGAGCCATTGCAGAAGAATTTTGCAGAAATGGTGCAGACGTGCTGCTGTGCTACAGGAGCAATGATGAACAGGCGCAGAAAACTGTAAAAGAACTGGAAAGCTACGGCACCAGAGTCGAACTGTTAAAGGGCGATGTAGCAGATCCCAACACTGCAAAAGAAGCAGTTGCAAAAGCAAAGGAGATTTTTGGAAAAGTGGATATTCTTGTAAATAATGCGGGAATCACAAGAGATAAACTGATTATGCGTATGATGGATACTGATTTTACAGATGTAATTGATGCAAATCTGAACGGAGCATTTTACTTCCTCAGCGCAGCTGCTAAACTGATGATCAAACAAAGATACGGCCGCATCATCAATATGGCATCGGTTGCGGGCGTGAAGGGAAATCCGGCACAGGTCAACTACAGCGCATCGAAGGCAGGGATTATGGGAATGACCATGTCAGCTGCAAAAGAACTGGGCAGAAGAGGCATTACAGTCAATGCCATTGCCCCCGGATTTATTGATACAGATATGACAGCTGTTATGACAGATGATCAGAAAGCAAAGATTGCAGATGCAATCAGCCTGGGAAGAACCGGACAGCCGGAGGATATTGCAAAGACAGCATTGTTTTTAGCATCAGATGGCGCATCCTATATTACAGGGCAGACCATTTGCGTAGACGGCGGACTGACAATGTAGGATAAATAGGAAAGGATTAGAAGAAATGGAAAAAAGAGTTGTAATTACAGGAAGAGGTGCAGTAACCCCTGTAGGAAATACCATTGCCGAGGCCTGGGAAAGCATAAAGGCAGGAAAGCATGGATTTGCAGAGATTACACGTTTTGATATTGAGCCGCACAAAGTGAAAATGGGTGCAGAAGTAAAAGGATTTGATTTTGGAGACAAACGAGCGGCAAAGCGTCTTGATCTTTCTTCTCAGTATGCGCTCATTGCAGCAGAAGAAGCCATGAACGATGCAAGAATCGTCAGTGGAGAAAATGTGAAACCGGAAAGATTCGGTATATTTGGCGGTACCGGGATCGGCGGAATTTCCACACTGGAGAATGAAGTCACAAAATGTGTGAAACGAGATAATGTAACGAGAGCCTCTGCGCTTCTGGTGCCGATGGTGATGCCGAATGCAGTAGCAGGAAATCTGGCAATCAGATTCAATGCCAAGGGAACCTGCTTTGGTGTGGTTTCTGCCTGTGCATCAGGTACACACAGCGTAGGAGAGGCTTTCCGCAATATAAAATACGGATATTCTGATGTAATTCTGGCAGGCTCGGCAGAATCTGTATTTACACCGGTCTGCTTTTCCGGATTTGCCAATATGACCGCCATGTCCACAAGGACAGAGCCTTCCAGATGCTCCACGCCTTTTGATGCAGAAAGAGACGGATTCGTACTTGGAGAAGGAGCCGGATTTATGATTCTGGAAGAAATGGAGCATGCACTGGCAAGAGGTGCGCACATTTATGCAGAAATCGTCGGCTATGGCGCGACTTGTGATGCTTACCATATCACTTCACCTGCACCGGATGGAGAAGGAGCTGCCAACGCAATGGAACTGGCTATTGAAGAAGCAGGAATCACACCGGAACAGATTGATTATATCAATGCCCACGGAACAGGAACGCCATACAATGATCTTTTTGAAACAAATGCCATCAAAAAAGTTTTCGGAGAAAATACGAAAGTGCCGATCAGTTCCACAAAGAGTATGACCGGCCATCTTCTGGGAGCTGCAGGAGGTATTGAGACCATTTTCTGTGCAGAGGCTGTTAGAGAGGGCTTTATTCCTGCTACCATTGGATTGGAAAAGCCGGATGCGGAGCTGACATTAGATTATGTTCCAAATGAAGGAAGAGCGGCAGAACTGAACTATGTACTGACGAACTCTCTGGGCTTTGGCGGACATAACGGAACGCTCATTGTAAAGAAGTTTGAAAAATAGGTGAAGCTATGTTATTGAATCAAGAACAGATTAAAGAAATCATTCCGCACAGAGAACCATTCCTTCTGGTAGATGAAGTAGTGGAAATGGAAGCGGGAAAATCCATTACCGCACTGAAGCATGTGAGAGAAGAAGAATACTATTTTCAGGGACACTTTCCGCAGCGCAAAGTGATGCCGGGCGTTCTGCAGGTAGAGGCGCTGGCTCAGGCAGGAGCCATTGCCGTTCTTTCCCTTCCGGAGAACAAAGGAAAGCTGGCTTTCTTCGGTTCTATTAAAGAGGCTAAATTTAAGCATCAGGTTGTGCCCGGAGATACGCTTACGTTAAAGGTGCATTTTGAAAAACTGAGAAGCCGTGCAGGAACAGGAAAGGCGGAGGCCTATGTAGGTGATACTCTGGCATGCAAATGCGAGATTATGTTTATGTTTGAGTAAGGAGCAGGAACGGTGGATAACGTAAAAAAAATAAATGATATTTTAGTAAACCTTTTCAATGTTGTGCTGAAACTAGAGGAAAAGGCGATAAAAGAATCCACCCAAAGAGATCTGTCCATTACCGAGCTCCACACTCTGGTTGCTGTGGGAGAAGGGAAGTCAAAGACCATGAGCCAGGTAGCCGCATCCTTAAAAATCAGTGTAAGCACATTGACGGCTGCAGTCAGCAAGCTGGTGAAAAAAGGTTATCTGGATCGCTTCCGGATTCCGGAGGATCGCAGGATTGTAAAAATACGGCTGACAGAAAGCGGCGTAGAAGCTGTTCGGGAGCATGAAGCCTTCCATATGGCAATGATTTCGGAAGCGATTTCCCAGATTCCGCAGGACCAGATTCCTAAATTTATCGAATCCATTGATAATATCAATGAATATTTGATTCGGCGCAAGCATCCGCCCGCAAAAGATCCGGGGCCTTTCAGGATGAACCCTCTGGAACTGGGAAAGGTCAGAGTGCCGGTTCCCATTTTTCAGGGAGCGCTCAGCATCGGCCTTTCTATGAGCAGGCTGGCGGCAGCAGTGGCTAAAGAAGGGGGCGTAGGTGTGATTGCAGCATCTGAAATCGGATTCATGGAGAAGGATTTTGAAGAGGATCCCCTGGCTGCCAATAAAAGAGCCCTGGCTTCAGAAATTAAAAAGGCGCTGGAACTGGCAGGTCCGAAAGAAGACCGGGGACCTGTGGGCGTCAATATCATGTGGTCCTCACGCAATGTGAAAGAGTATGTAGAAACTGCAGTGGAAGCAGGTGCAGAAGTTTTAATCTGCGGCGGCGGCATCCCGACAAATCTGCCGGCTTACTGCAGAGATAAAAAAGTGGCGCTAGTCCCCATCGTTTCTTCAAAGCGGGCGGCGAATATCATTGTGCGCAACTGGACAAAAAAATATAACAGAACGCCTGATGGTTTCATTTTTCAGGGACCTATGGCAGGCGGCTATCTGGGAGTCAAGGAATCTCAGATGGAGGCGGCAGCCGATGATTTTTACAAAAATATTGCAGATATCAAAGGGGAACTGGAAAATTTAGAACATTGCCCTCTGATTGTATGCGGAGGAATCTATAACAGAGAAGATGCAGAAAAGGCATATGCCTATGGAGCCGATGGATTTCAGCTGGGAACCCGCTTTGTGACTACTGAGGAATGTGATGCCTGTCAGGCCTTTAAAAATGCATATTTGAACTGCAAAGAAAAAGATGTTACAATGATTACAAGTCCTGAAGGCTTTCCGGGCAGGGTCATAAAAAACCAATATCTCGAGAGGATGGGAGATGACCCGGGAGCTATTGCAGACGGGCTGATTCATGCAGTTCGGGGAGACCTTGAAAATGGCCTGATCTTTTGCGGGAGCAAGGTGCACAAAGCAGATAAAATTGAGAGAGTGGCCGATATTTTCAGGGAATTTACAGCAGAAACAAATCGCTGAAAGGAGAACGTGCCTATGCTGCGGATTTTTTACGGCCGTGAAAACATAAAGAAAGACAAGTTTATATTTGACTCTATAGAAGGCAGAACTCTGCTGCTTGTACCGGATCAATTCACCCTGCAGGCAGAAAGAGATGCCTTTTTTTATCTGGGCGCAAAAGGGCTGATGGATCTGGAGGTGGTGAGCATTTCCCGCCTGGGATTGAAGATCCTTTCGGAAGTAGGCGGAGGGAAGACTGCCATGATTGATAAGTACGGCAGACATATGCTCCTGACTAAAATTCTGAGTGAAAACAAAGACGCTCTTGGAATCTACAGGGGGCTTGAGCGGAAATCTTCCTTTGTTGAAATGGTCAATAATTTTATTTCAGAACTGAAACAATATGGGACTGCGCCTGAAAAGCTGGACGAGATTGCACAGGGTTTGAGAAATACAACGCTTCTGAAGAAAAAACTGGAAGATATTTCTCTGGTGTTTCATAAATACGAGGAGGCTATTGAAGGAAAATATCTGGATACAGAAGATTATGCCTCTCTTTATACTGAGAAGATTTCTCAGTCTGCAAAAATTCGGAAGTCCTGCATCTGGATTTATGGTTTTGACTCTTTTACGCCTAAAAACAAGGAAGTGATCCGCAGGCTCATTAGGACTGCACCACAGGTGAACCTGGTTCTTACCTGCAGTTTTGAAGGCAGGGACAAAGAACTCTTTTCTCTAACCCGGAACATCATTTCCTATTTTTGCCATGATGCCGAAGAAGCCGGTATTCCATGGCAGAAGGAGCAAATCTCAGAATCCTATAAAGAAGCCGAAAAGGCGGTCGGAATTCAGGGTCTGGAACAGGAGCTGTATGCGATTCCTGTCCGTTCATCTCAGCAGTCAGAAGGCGTTACACTGGTAAAGGCCGCCAATTTCTACAGTGAGGCAGAGGCTGCGGCGGCCAAGGTACGATCTCTGGTGCGGGACCGGCATATGGCGTATAAAGATATTCTGCTGATCTGCAATGATCTGGATACAAGAGGGTCCATTATCAGAAGAGTTTTTTCTCAATATGATATGGATTTGTTTGTGGATAAAAAACAGGGGATCCTTCATAACCCGGCATCTGTTTTTCTGCTGTCTCTTTTGGAAATCAGCAGGAAAGGCTATGGAACAGAAGCTGTATTTCGTCTGTTAAAAACCGGGCTTACGCCTCTTTGCGAAGATGAGGTCGAGCAACTGGAAAACTACACCCGCAAATACCGGATACGGGGAAACAAATGGAAACAGCCTTTTTCGAAGGGAGCCGCCGAATGCGGAGAGCAGGGGTTAAAGCAGCTGGAAGAATCACGGCAGGCTCTTATAAGTATGACGGAGCCGTTTCGCGAGGCATTCCGCAAAGGGAAACTGGTGAAGGAAAAGGTTCAGATTCTGTACGGATACTTAGTAGAGGTGTGTGAGCTTCCGCAGAAACTGGAACAAAGGATGCGTATGCAGCAGGAGCAAGGTTATTTAGATGCAGCCGGTGAAACAGCGCAAATATGGGGTCTTTTGATGGATGTGCTGGATCAGTTTGTGGAAATCGTAGGGGAAGAATCGCTGCTGGCAGAAGATTTTGATGAGATCCTGAAGGCTGGGATGGAGTCTATTGAAGTCGGCCTGCTGCCTCCTTCTGTTGATGGGCTGATTCTTGGCACCATGCAGAGAACAAGAAGCAGTCATGTAAAAGCGACACTGATATTAGGCGCAAATGAAGGGCTGCTGCCTGCTTCTGCCGGAGGAGAAAGTATTCTTAATGAAGATGAGAAAAGGTTTCTTGCAGATCAGGAAATTGAGATCTGCAAGGTAGATGAAATCCGGATGCAGGAAGAGAAACTGGCTATTTATAAAAATCTGTCCAAGCCCGGGCAGCTGCTTTGGATCAGCTGTTCGGTCTCAGACGGAGAGGGAAAGGAGATCAAACCATCCCGCATTTTTTCAAAGATAAAGGATATTTATCCGGAACTTGAAGAAGAAACAGATCCGGTCAGCCGGGGGGCTGCCGGGGAACTTCTTCAGGCGGAAGCTGCAGCTATGGAACATATGACAGCAGCTCTCCGGGGCATGATAGACGGGCAAGAGCCGGATCCGGTGTGGAGATGTGCAGCAGCCTGGTACCGCAAGAAAGGTGCACTGGACAAAATACAGGAAGGACTGTTTTTTACAAATGCACAGGAAGAACTGGGAAAAGAGCTGGCGGATCGGATTTACAAAAGAGATCCGCAGCAGGACATGGTGATCAGTCCATCCGGTCTGGAGCAATATAGCAGATGCCCGTTTTCTTACCTGATACGCTATGGACTGCGGCCCGATGAACAGCGAATCATGGAGATGGGGAGCCGTGAATTGGGAGACTTGTATCATGCCTGCCTGATGGAGATTTCCAAATGGCTCACAGAAGAAGGAATTGCAGTCAATGATCCGGGTTCCCGATGGATGACAGTTTCCGGAGAAGAATGTGAAAAAAAAGTAGAATCCATTCTTTTGGAGGCGGAGAAGCATTATCGTGAGGGGATTCTTTCCGATGGAAAAGAAGAGGTTTACAGAACAGACAGGTTAAAAGAAATCTGCAGTGAAATCAGCTGGATTATGATCGATCATGTGCGGCGGGGAAGCATTCAGAGCATGTATTTTGAGCAGCCATTCGGACTGAAGAGGGAGATTCCGCCTGTGATTGTAGAGACAGCAGAAGGAACAGTGCGCATCGAGGGGAAAATTGACCGGGTGGATGTGCTTGAAAACGGTAAAGTTAAAATTATCGACTATAAGACAGGTAATGAAAAATTCAATGTAAAGGAAGCAAAAAAAGGATTCCGGCTGCAGCTCATGCTGTATCTTCGGGCAGCGCAGCAGCAGGAGAGAAAGCCTGCCGGTATTTTTTACTTCCTGATTCATGAGCCTGAGGTTAATGCAGAAGGGTTTTCTGAGGAAGAGATGAAAGAAAAAGTCGATGCTGCAATCCGAAAGAGCTGCAGAATGGACGGCATTGCAGTAGATGATGCAGAGTCAGTCAGTGAAATTACAGGAGATTTTTCCGGTTATTCCGATGTGATTCCGGTAAGGCAGACGAAAAAAGGAGTTACAGGAACCGGGCCGGATAAGCTGATGGATGAAGAAGCTTTCCGTTTGTTTCAGGAAGAAGTGGATCAGAAAGTGGAGGAACTGTGCGGCAGGCTCCTTTCCGGGACGATTGAGATTAAGCCGCAAAAGTCGGGAGAAATGAGTGCATGCACCTATTGCAGCCTGAAGGGCATCTGCCAGTTCGATCCGGCATTTGAAGCCTGTAAGTATGAAATAATATAATGAAGGAGGAAGGATATGATCCGGATACAGAAGGAAAAATGTGTAAAGTGTCTGATTTGTTTAGATGTGTGCCCTTTTACTGTGCTGGGTGCAGAGGAAGGCTATCCTAAACTGAAAGAGGGAAAGTCTTGTTTGAGATGTATGCATTGTGCTGCGGCCTGCCCGCAGGAAGCAATCCTTTTTGATGAGAAAGATGCTGTTTTGAAGCAGGAAATAACGCCCCTTCCCAATGACTTTTCCCGGATGCTGCAGCAGCATATCCTTGCAAGGCGCTCTTACCGGCACTTCAAACAGAAACCGGTGGATCGGCAGCAGGTGCACCGGGCTCTGGAACTGGCATCCTGGGCTCCAAGTGCTAAAAACCAGCATCCTGCAAAATGGATGGTAATCGATTCACAGGATGTAATAAAACGAATTATGATGTATATTCTTGATTATGTGAGAGAAACAGGAAAGTCGCCGGAAATCCTCAGTGAATATGAAAACGAGGGGAATAATGTTGTTATGGGAAATGCTCCGGCTCTGATTCTTTGTTATGCACGCAACAATGCCATTAATGCACCGGCAGATACAACCATTGCATTGACAACTGCGGAGCTTTTTCTGCAGGCAGAGGGAATCGGTACCTGCTGGGCAGGATATCTGACCAGAATGTGCAACGATCTGCCGCAAATCCGAAAGCTGCTGCCGGAACTTCCTGAAAATAACAGTTTTTATGGAGCACTTATGATCGGATATCCACAGGGAGAAAATTATCTGCGCATACCTGAAAGGGTAAAACGTGCGGACATTCAGTGGATATGACGACAAACAGATACTTGCAAAAGAGCAAGATAATCTGATTAATCTGCTCTAAGCGGTTGACATTCTACAGATATTACTGATAAAATATTATCAATGTAACAAGTTAATAGAGATCCGAGTCCTGATCTTCCTTCGCTTCTGGCAGAGCATGGAGGCTGGACCGTTAGGGTTTGCAGAGAAATCTGCAGGCCTCCCGCGTTTTGGAAAGGATAGTGCCATTCGTCTGTTTGCAGGTATACAGTGTACATATGTATGAAGCAGGTGCCCATATCAGCAGACATACGTCAAAGCTTTGGATGAAGATAGATTCAGAGACCCTTTTGCATGTGCGGAAGGGTCTTTCTTTGTTTCTTGTTGCGCAGTTAAAGCAAGATTTATGAAGAATCGGAGGCAAGTTATTATGAATTTAAAGAAAATGACCCTGAACATCAATGGTGCGGACCGTATGTTCATTTGTGATCCGGAGAAGGATACACTGGCATCTGTTCTGCGCCGTCTTGGTCTGACCGGAACAAAAGTAGGCTGCGGCACCGGTGTCTGCGGAGCATGTTCTGTGATTCTGGATGGGAAAGTAATCCGTTCCTGTACAAGAAAGATTAAAAGTGTAAAGGAATACAGTGAGGTTACAACCATTGAAGGAATCGGTACTGTGCTCAATCCGCATCCGCTGCAGTATGCATGGGTGCATCTGGGCGCTGTACAGTGCGGATTCCGTGTACCCGGATTTATCGTTTCTGCATACCAGCTGCTGAAAGAAAATG
>CAUWJW010000037.1:0-15014 GCA_963558985.1 uncultured Clostridia bacterium
TGTCTAAGGAGAGAGGTGTAGAGGATGTTGCTTACCGGAGCAAGGCAGAAGCAATGGCAGAGCTGAAGGCAAGATGGGGCGAGAGCGGTTATCTGCTGGACTCTCTTGCAGGGAATCCTCTTCCGAATTCCATTATTATAAAGATTGACAGTTTAGAGGCATCTGAGAATGTAGCAGCAAAAGCCGCGGCTTTTGAAGGAATCGAAGATGTAAAATATTATAAAGAGACAGTGGACAAGCTAATGAGCGCTACTCGCTTTATTCAGCTGGCTGCAGTCATCATTATGATTTTCCTGATCGTCGTTTCTGTCGTTGTGGTGTCCAACACCATTAAACTTACAGTTTTTAACAGAGCCAGAGAAATCAGCATTATGAAATATGTGGGAGCAACAAACTGGTTTATAAGAGGGCCGTTTCTGGCAGAGGGAATTATTATAGGACTTTTGTCTGCAGGAATAGCCGTAGGAATTTCAGCTGTTGTTTACGAAAAAATCGTAGAGATGATCGGCAGAGAAGTTTTTGTAGTAATGTCGACTCCAATGGTTCCGGTAGATTTTCTAATTCATAATCTGATTTGGATTTTTGCAGCTTTGGGAATCAGTATTGGTGCATGCGGAAGTATTATTTCTATGAGAAAATTCTTAGACGCTTAGGAGGGTATTTATGAGAGGAAGATGGGTTAAAATAACAGTCGCTGTTTTGATTTGCACGATGATATTCGGCACAGGAGTAGCTTCCGCCAAGAGCCTGGGAGATATTAAAAGTGAAATCCAGCAAAAGGAAGAACAGCTGGAAAAAGGAAAAAATCAGGAAGCGGAGCTTGCAAAGCAAATCGAAGAGCTAGAAGTGAAAATAAGCGATGCAGAAAATGAGATGGAGTCCCTTCGGGAAAAAATAGGCAGCACAGAAGATAAAGTGGTAGATGCAAAAGCTGACCTGAAACAGGCACAGGAAGACGTAGAAACGCAGAATGACAATCTCAATGTGCGCCTCAGAACCATGTACAAAAACGGTTCGATCGGGTTTTTAGATGTTCTGCTGGGTTCAGGAAGTATCTCGGAGTTTATCAGCAATCTGGATATGGTACAGAAGGTGTATTCCAGTGATAAGGATGTGCTTGCAGATTTGGAAGAAGACTATGAGCTGGTAAAACAGAAGAAGGCAAAGCTGGTATCGCTACAGGAACAGCTAGAGTCGCAGAAAGAGGAACAGATTGAAAAACAGGCGCAGTTGGCAGCTGATAAAAGTGAAGTTTCTAAGAAAAAGGCAAGTGTAACAGCCAGCAATGAAAAGATTGAAGATAATATTGCAGATTTGAATGCAGAAGCGGACCGAATCGCCAGCATCATTGAGAATGACAGCAAGAATAACAGTGATGACGGCGGAAGCAGTAGCTCCGGCGGAAATAGCTCCTCATCAGGAGGCGGATCCTCGTCCGGCGGAAGCGGCAAATTTGCATGGCCGGTACCGGGAAATACACGCATTTCATCTGATTACGGGTGGAGAATCTGTCCGTTCCACGGCAGAGAAAAGCATACAGGAATTGATATTCCTGCTCCGTACGGGACACCGGTTAAAGCTGCAACTAGCGGAACAGTTATTTTTTCCGGTTATTTAGGAAGTTACGGAAACGCCATTATCATTCGTCACGGCGGCGGACTTTATACGCTATATGGTCATAACAGCAGTCTGGTAGCAGGCTCAGGGAAGAAAGTTTCTAAGGGAGAGACTGTAGCCAGGATTGGAAGTACCGGAAGTTCTACCGGAAATCATTGCCATTTTGAAGTGCGAAAAGGCGGCAGTGGATATGGAAATGATGTAAACCCTTGGACTTACTTAAAATAGGAGTTTATCAATGGAGTATGTGGAAAAAATCCTTGAGAAACTGCTTGTGCAGAGAGGAATTTCCGGTATCGAGGAAGTACGGGAATTTTTATCAGACAAACCTCAGAAAACTTATGATCCATTCCTGCTCCCGGACTTGGAAGCAGGGGTGGATTTCATATTGCAGGCGGTGAAACAGAAAAAGAAGATTTGTATTTATGGTGACTATGATGCGGATGGAGTCACCTCTTCTGCTATTTTGACGGAATTTTTAAGAAATCTGACTGACAATGTAATCTGTTATATTCCATCTCGTTTTGACGAAGGTTACGGGCTTAATGCAGAAGCAGTAAAAAAGATAAGAAAAGTCGGTGCAGAGGTTCTGGTGACGGTAGACTGCGGCAGTGTTTCCTTTGAAGAAGTCGAGTTGGCAAAGGAGCTTGGCATGGAAGTGCTTGTGACCGATCACCACAGTATTGCAGATGTACAGGCAGACTGTCTTCTGATTAACCCAAAGCGCAGTGACAGTATTTACCCGTTTCCGGATCTGGCAGGCTGCGGTGTAGTTTTTAAACTGATTCAGGGCATACAGAAAAAGGAAGAGCTTCCGAAAGCCTGGATCAACCGGGCACTGGATCTGGCTGCTGTGGGCACAATCGGTGATGTAGTGCCTTTGCTGGACGAAAATAGAACCATTGTCAAACATGGAATGCATATTTTGAGCAGAGGACTGCGAACGGGGCTTGTTTCTCTGATGAACGCTATTTCTATAGACCGGACAAAACTTAAGTCTGATCAGATTGCTTTTGGAATTGTGCCTCATATCAATGCCGCAGGAAGAATGGGAGATGCCAGAATCGCTGTAAAGCTGATGAATGAGCAGGATCCCGTGCGGACAGAGGAGCAGACCGGGCAGCTGGTTGCATACAACAAGCAGAGAAAAAAAATTCAGGAAGAAGCTTATGAAGACTGTTGCAGTATCGTAGACGAACATTTGGCGGAACGCAATTTTTTGCTTGTGTTTGCAGAACATGTTCATGAAGGGATTGCCGGAATTGTAGCGGGAAAACTGAAGGATCGCTACGAAAGACCGGCGGCTTTAGTAACGCCATCGGGCGAGTATTTGAAGGGTACAAGCCGTAGTATTCCAGGGGTGCATTTATATCAGCTGTTAAAAGCTCACGAAGATTTATTTCTGCGGTTTGGCGGTCATGAGGGCGCATGTGGTTTTTTCATGGAAAAAGAAAATTTTACCAGGCTGGCACAGCTTCTGGAAGAAGATATGAAACAAAAACTGGCTCGGAATCCGCATTTGTTTGAGCGAAAAGATGCGGTTGATCTGACGCTGCAGGGCAGTCAGATCACTTTAGAACTGGCTGAAAGACTGGAGTGTCTGGCTCCCTTTGGAAACAAAAATCCAAAACCGCTTTTTTTACTGGAACAGGCAAAGATTGCAAGGCAAAAACCGATGGGGGACGGCAGACATATTCGATTCGCAGCGATTTGTCCGGATGGTGCGGAAGTAGAATGTGTTCTTTTTCAGAAAGCGAGAGAATTAAGCGAAAAGCTTTATGGCGAAAAAACGGTAGATTTAATAGGCGCTGTCGATTTTCAGGAATGGAGAGGGAAGAAAAGCGTACAATTTACAGTGGGGTCTGTGATATAATAGAGTGCATTATGTATAAGGAAAAGGCGGTAAACAGGAGAGGGGTAACAAGATGCATATGAAAAAACAAAACTTTATCGGCCTGCTGGTTGCTGTGTTTCTTGCCGGAAGTGCAGCAGCGCTGGGAGCTGTTTTGCTGGTGCAGAATGGGATTATTGGAAATATGGTAAAGGTTCCGGCTGAGGAATATAAATATTATGAGCGATTAGATGAGCGGTATGCCAAACTGGATCAGATTTATGAACAGGTAAGCAAAACTTTTTATAAAGCGCCCAAGGAAGAGGATCTGGAGACCGGAATGTACAAAGGTCTGATTGCAGGCCTGGGTGATCCTTACTCTGCATATATGACAAAAGAAGAGTATCAGTCCTGGAGCGACAGCACACTGGGGGAATTTGACGGAATCGGTGTAACTTTTTCTACAAACCGCAATGGAGATTATGTAGTGATTAATACCATACCGGGAACCCCGGCAGCAAAGGCCGGTTTAAAGGCAGGGGATCTGATTCTTGCAGTAAATGGGAAAACTTACAGCAGTATGGAAACGCTGGGAGTTGCAATGAAGGGGAAAGCAGGTACAAAGGTAACTGTCACTTATGCCAGAGATAACAAGCAGCAGGAAGTAACGATGAAGCGTGCCAAAATCGTCAATGTTACAGTAGAAAGTAAAATTATCAACAAAAATATAGGCTATATTGCTGTATCCTCCTTTGAGGAACATACAGCAGAAGACTTTGAAAAACATCTGAATGAAATGGAACAGAAAAAGGTAAAGGGGCTTGTCATTGATTTAAGAGGAAATGGAGGCGGCATCGTAGAATCCGGATTTAAAATTGCAGATCGGCTTTTAGGGAAAGGGACGATTACTTATCTTCAGGATCGCCAGGGAAAAAAGCAGTATATCAAATCAGATGCAGGCGCCACCCGACTGCCTTATGTTCTTCTGGTAGATGAAAATACGGCCAGTACCTCAGAAATTCTAGCAGCTGCAGTAAAGGACAATAGCAGCAATGCCCTTGTGGGAACGAATACATTTGGAAAAGGGATTGTGCAGGTTTCCGGAACCCTTGAAGACGGAAGTGCACTGAAACTGACCACAATGCAGTATTTTTCTCCTAAAGGAAGTGTGATCAACGGCAAAGGGGTTAAGCCGGATTATGTTGTGAAAAATACAGCAAAAGGAAAAAAAGACGCACAGCTTGAAAAAGCGGTTGAACTGTTGAAAAAATAGCAGATTATTAATAAACGCAAAAAAGGAAAGATATTCTGATTCCGCAGAATGTCTTTCCTTTTTTGTGTTTTAGTGACAGCTACTATCTTACTATAATATAGTAGCTGTAAGCGATGTAAAGCAGAATGAATATGATCCCCCAGCTCCGTGGAACTTCTTTTTTTCTCCACGCAGGAATCATAGAGAGCAGGCTGATTGCCACTAAAATTCCAGCATCGTAAATACTGATCATTTCCACACGGATTGGATGAATGGCAACCGAAGAACCTAAAACAAACAGCAAATTAAATAGGTTAGAGCCGATTACATTCCCCACAGCTATGTCAGTTTCACCTTTCAGTGCGGCAGCGATACTTGTTACAAGTTCAGGCAGAGAGGTGCCAATTGCAACAATTGTAAGGCCAATGAGTGTCTGGCTGATGCCAAAAGAAGTTGCAATTTCACTGGCATTGTTAACGACTAGCTGACCGCCGATAATAATGGCAGCAAGTCCAATAAGGGTAAGGAGAATTCCCTTTGGAAGCGAAATCTGTTTTTCTTCCTCACCTGTTTCAGGAGCAGGTGATTTCTTTGCCTTTTGCACAGTAGAAACAAGAAAAAGTATAAACAGAACCAGAAAAATTAAACCTTCCGGACGGGAAAGATATAACCCGCTGCCTCCCAGAGGAATCAGAGCAAGAACTGCACATAAAGCAGCAGCAAGAATAGACTGGGGATACTCATTTTTCAGGATAGATGTATGGACGGGACAAGGCTTGATCAGTGCACATGCGCCCAGAACAACCAACAGATTAAAAATGTTGGAGCCCAGAACATTTCCTACAGCAATTCCATTCTGCCCCGAAGCTGCGGCTGTAATACTGACTGCAGCTTCCGGCGCACTTGTCCCGAAAGCTACCACAGTAAGCCCTATAATAAAAGACGGTATGCGGAAATACCTTGCGATGGCTGAACTGCCGTCTACAAAAACATCAGCACCCTTTACCAGCAAAACAAATCCAAGAATCAATAAAATATATTCCATAATCCACGCTCCTCTTTTTTTCTAAAGGAGATTATATGACAAAAAGCAGAATCTTGTCAATAAAAGAAGATTCTTAAGGAAAGAACTTCTCCGCTTTAGGGGATGAAAGTAAAAATGGTTGACGGTATTTTTCACCGGTGCTATAATTGTATCATAATGCAAAAGAGGGAGACTGGAAAGGAGCATTTGATATGGCTTATCAATCCAAATTCAAGCGGGCAGACATTGATGAACTGTTTCAGGCAATCCTGCTGCTGGAAGATGAGGAAGACTGTTATCGTTTTTTTGAGGATATCTGCACGATTAACGAGATACATGCTATTGCACAGAGACTGCAGGTAGCCAAGCTTCTTTCAGAGAAGAAGACTTACAGTGAAATCGAAGAGATTACAAAGGCTTCAACAGCCACCATCAGCCGGATCAATAAATGTCTCATTTATGGAGCAGACGGGTACAGGAGGATTCTGGACCGAATCGCAGATAAGAGATAAAGACATGTTCACAAGAAGATATTTACAGCGGAACTGAATGGTTCCGCTATTTTTGGAGTAAAATATGTATTTATATGTATATGATACTTATACAGGAGGCAGTGACAGGCGCCAGAAAAGTGAAAATTTAATGCGCAGCTGTGCGGAAAAGTATATAATAGAAGAAAAAGTACCGTCAGAGTGCATTTCCGGTGAGATTTTAAGGACACCTAAGGGAAAACCTTATTTTAAAGAAATACCTGTGGAGTTTTCTGTGAGTCATACCGGAACTTTGTGGGTCTGCCTGATGGGGAAAGAAACGGTAGGCGTAGATGTCCAGCAGATGCGCAGATGCAGATATGACAGGATTGCAGATCGTTATTATACGCAAGATGAACAGGAATATGTGGAACAAATGGGAGAAGAGGGATTTTTTCAGATCTGGGTCAGAAAAGAAGCGTATGCCAAGTATACAGGAGAGGGTCTGACGGAAGCTATGAAAGAGTTTTCCACCCTAAAAGACGGCGGAGTCTCATTTGTAGACTTTGATATTAAGGCAGGTGTCAAAGGTTCTTGCTGCATGAAAGAGAAGTGTGAATTATGGATAAGAAAAATAGTATAAAAGCTTATAGCGCAGCCATCTTTTTTTCAGTTTTAGTGGGGTTTTCCTTTCTGGGAATTAAAACTTGTGTGCCCTTTGCAAACAGCCTGCAGATTTTAGTGCATCGGTACAATTTTGCGTTCCTTATGCTGCTGATTTTACTAGTATGCAGGATTGTTAAGCTGGATTTGAGAGGCAGACCAAAGAGAAACCTGATTTTAACAGCCGGCTTTTACATCGGATTTATGATTCTTCAGGTGGCAGGATTGTTTCTGGCGACTTCTATTGAGGGGTCTATTCTTTTTGCGGTAGTACCGATTATGGTGCAGATTATTGCATCCTTCTTTCTGGGAGAAAAATCCACGATGCTGCAGAATATTTTTGTCGGGCTGAGTGTGGCGGCGCTGGTGATTATGATTATTATGGGAAGTTCGTCTGTTTCTTTTCATTTAGGAGGGAGTGTTCTGCTGCTTCTGGGGAGCCTTTCTATGGCACTGAGCAACGTATTTATGCGGTATGTGCGGACGCAGTACAGACCGATTGAGATATCTGCAGCCATTATTATTGGAGGATTTCTTGTATTTAATCTGGCATTTCTGATATACGGAGGGTTTACCGGAACGTTGGATACCTATCTGGCACCTCTGAAGCATGTTGAATTCATTGCGGCAACTGCATATCTGGGGATAGGATGTATCTTGCTGTCTGCCCAGCTGATGAGCTATCTGCTCAGTAAACTGCCCGCAGTAAAAGCAACGATTTTTGGTAATGTATCAACCGCAATCTCAATTGTGGCGGGCGTTCTGGTTTTAGGAGAGCCGCTGATGGGATATCACATTATCTGTACCGTGTTGATTATTGCAGGGGTAATTGGATTAAGTGCGGCAGGAAGCAAGGAGGAAAATAATGAAATTTCGATTTCTGATGGAAAATAAGACAGAGGGTCCCGGCTGTATTGGAGAGCACGGGCTTTCTGTTTATATTGAGGTGCAGGGGAAAAAGCTGCTTTTTGATACAGGCGCTTCTTCTTTATTGACAAGGAATGCTGAGGCTTTGGGGACAGATCTGCGGCAGGTGGAGACTGTCGTGATCAGTCACGGGCATTATGACCATACAGGAGGTGTTCCGGAATTTTGCAGAATAAACAGGACGGCTCCCATTTATATCCATAAGGAGGCTTTTCATGAGGCATACGCTGTGAGAGAAGGGCAGATGGAGGAGCGGACCTGCGGAATCAGATGGACACAGGAGGAAAAGGAGCTGATTGAGTCAAGAATGATTTTGACGCAGGATCCGGTCTGGCTTTCAGACAATATTGTAATTTCAGGGACTATCCCCAAGATAGAGGGATATGCTCCGGCAGAGCTGTTTTACCGCAAGATGGAAGATGGCAGTCTGCAGCCGGATCCTATGGAGCATGAACAGTTTCTGGCCATTCGGGAGCCGGAAGGGCTTTATGTATTTTCCGGCTGCAGTCACAGAGGTGTGGTTCCGGCAGTGCGCCGTGCAAGAGAACTGTTTTCCGGTGAGAGGATTGCAGTTCTGACAGCAGGTATGCACTTGTACAGTGCAGATAAAGAAATGCGCAGCAAAGTAATCAGTCAGGTGCTTTCTGAGGAGATGGATCTGGTGATTCCGGTTCACTGCACAGGGCTTGAGGCTATCTGTGAACTGAAGACAGCTTTAGGGGACAAATGTTTTGCAGCAACAGCAGGGAGCAGTTATGGATATTAGAGATGCAGCACTGAAATATCTTACATCCAGAGCAAGGACATGCGGAGAGGTAGAACAGCATCTCCGTACAAAAGGATTTGAAAAAGAAGAAATCCGGGAAACCTTGCAATATCTTAAGGAGCGGCATTATGTGGATGACAGCGACTACTGTCTGAGGTATTTTGACTATGCTTTTGCAAAAGGAAGAGGCATTCTTCGGATTAAGCGGGAACTGGAAGAAAAAGGCGTAGATTCGCAAACCATACAAATCGCACTGGAGGATTATGAGCCGGAAGAAAGCGAGTTTGACCGTGCTGCAGAACAGGCGGAAAAAATCGTACAAGGCAAGGAAATCGATGACAGGCTGCTTGCTAAAATCGGAAGAAGGCTGGGGGCTATGGGATATGCTTCCCATGTGATTTATCAGGTGATCGGAAAGTATATGAGGGATTAATATGGAAGACCGGTTTTCAAGAACAAGGATGCTTCTGGGAGATGAGGCAGTGAAAAAACTCTGGAACAGCAGGGTGGCAGTATTCGGTATAGGCGGAGTGGGAAGTTATGCGGCAGAAGCTCTGGCAAGAGCCGGTATCGGAGCAATTGATCTGATTGACAAAGACAAGGTGGATGTGACTAACATCAACCGGCAGATTCCGGCACTGTCTTCTACAGTAGGGCGGGACAAAGTGGAAGTGATGAAAGAACGGATTTTGGATATTGACCCGGCGATCAGGATAACAGATTACAAGTGCTTCTTTTTACCGGAAACAGAGTGGGATTTTTCTGTGTATGACTATGTAGTAGATGCCATTGATACCGTAACTGCCAAAATTGATCTGGCGGTGCGGGCAAGACAGGCGGGTGTCCCGGTGATTTCTTCTATGGGCACAGGAAATAAGCTGGATCCCACGCGTTTTGAAGTAGAGCGGATTGGAAAGACCTCGGTATGCCCTCTGGCAAAGGTGATGCGCAGAGAGCTGAAGAAACGGGGGATTAGCGATTTGAAAGTTGTTTACTCCAAAGAAGAGCCGGTACCTCAGAAGGAGCGAGGCGTCCCGGCCAGTATCTCTTTTGTACCGTCAGTCGCAGGGCTGATCCTTGCAGGAGAAGTAGTCAGAGATTTGTGCGAAGATTTTGAAAGGAAGGAAGAAGATGGGACTGAGAACAGTTAAGACAGATATTACAACACTGAAAGTAGATGCAATTGTTAATGCAGCCAATCATACTCTTTTAGGCGGAGGCGGCGTTGATGGCGCTATCCACCGGGCTGCAGGAAAACAGCTCCTTGAGGAGTGCAGAACGTTAGGCGGCTGTGAAACAGGAGAGGCAAAGATGACAAAAGGATATCATTTACCTGCAGACTTTGTGATTCATACAGTAGGACCGGTATGGCACGGCGGCGGTTACGGAGAGGCAGCGCTTTTGAAAAACGCTTATGAGAACAGCTTGAAGCTGGCTGAAGAAAACCGGCTCAAATCCATCGCTTTCCCCGCAATTTCTACGGGTGTGTACGGGTATCCAAAACAGGAGGCAGCAGAAATTGCAGTTTCAGCAGCAGCAGATTTTTTGAAACACTACGAAATGGACATCGTTTTTGTAGCTTTCAGTCAGGGTGATGCAGACCGCTATGAAGAACTGATTCAAACATATCAATAAGGGGTATCATGTTATGACAGACCGTAATTTGCTGATTAAAGAAATAGAATATTTTTATATTGAAGTGGTGGAAGAATTTAAAGAAGCAGAGCAGCAGATCATAAATGATTCTCAGTTTCGCAGCCTTTTTCGCAAAAAGGATTATGACGGAAATATTTCGCTGCTTAAAGCCTGTAAGAAGCGGGCGCAGGGCATAGATGCAAAAGCGGTGCAGGTGGATCCTGAAGACGAGACATCAAAAGAAGTGATGGAGCGGTTTGTCCGTGCAATCACGGGGTTTAACGGGGTATGTGATGCTTATGTGCAGCTGCAGGTTTTTCTCAAAAAGAAGTCAATGAAAGAAGAAGCAAAGTTTTCTGTATATAAGGAAATCCTGAAAAAAGTAGAGCAGTCCAGAGAGCGGGCGAATGAGGCCTTGCACCGGCTGGATCTTGTATATACAGACTACACAGAAGAATAAAATCAAGCAAAATACGAAAGGTAGATTATGGAAGCTATTATTTTAGCGGCAGTTCTTGTCATGATTGTGCTTTTGGTCATTTGTCTGGTTCAGATGCGGGCACTGAGAAACGGTAGCGGCCAGGGCAGACAGTTGCGGGAGACACAGAAGGAACTGGAGCAGGAGATCCGGGAATCCAGGCAGGAAACGCTCCGCTTTGTGCAGGGCAGCTTCAAAGGAATGTCGGATATTCTGGCAACAGGACAGCAGCGGTCGGCAGAAGCCCAGGATAAGCGGCTGGCAGAGCTGAACCGGCGTTTTTCCAACATGGCCATTGAAAATGAACAGAAATTGGAACACATTCGTCAGACTGTAGAACAGCGGCTGACTGTTCTGACAGAGGAAAACAGCAGGCATATGGAAAAGATGCGTGCCACAGTAGACGAAAACTTGCAGAAGACACTGGAATCCAGAATCAATCAGTCTTTCCGGCTAGTCAGCGAAAGGCTGGAACAAGTGTATAAAGGACTTGGCGAAATGCAGAACCTGGCTTCAGGAGTGGGTGATCTTAAGAAGGTGCTTTCCAATGTGAAAACAAGAGGCGTCCTGGGAGAAATTCAGCTGGGGGCGATTCTGGAACAGATTCTGTCTCCTGAGCAGTATGAGGAAAATGTGCGGACAAAGCCGTCGGGAACAGAACGGGTAGAATATGCCATCCGCCTTCCCGGGGAGGGGGAAGATTATGTATATCTTCCTATTGATGCCAAGTTTCCGGCAGATGCATATGCACACCTGTTAGATGCTTATGATACAGGCGATCCGCAGCAGATTCTGGAGATGGGAAAACTGTTAGAACGTGCTGTGAAAAAATCAGCCAAAGATATTCATGATAAATATATTGAACCACCGGCAACAACCGACTTTGGCATCATGTTCTTACCTTTTGAGGGGCTTTATGCGGAGGTGGTGCGTAGAGGAATGGTAGAAGTCCTGCAGAGAGAATATAAGATTAATATTGCAGGACCGACAACTATGGCGGCGCTTCTCAATAGTCTGCAGATGGGATTTAAAACACTGGCAATCCAGAAACATTCCAGCCAGGTGTGGGATGTTTTAGGGGCAGTGAAGACGGAATTCGATAAGTTTGGAGATGTACTGGCGGCTACGCAGAATCGGATCAATCAGGCAAATGCAGAACTGGATAAGCTGATCGGTACGAGAACCAGAAGCATTCAGCGTAAGTTAAGAGGTGTTTCCGGCCTGGAAGAAAGTGAAAGCAAGAAAATTTTGGATCTGATAGATGAAAGGAGCAAACTTACATGAGTATTTATGCCATCGGTGATTTACATCTGTCATTTGCTCCGGGTATTAAAAAACCAATGGATATATATGGCAGCGCATGGAAGAATCATGCAGAAAGGCTGAAAGAAAACTGGATAGATAGGATTGGCCCTGAGGATACGGTAGTTTTGGCAGGGGATATTTCCTGGGGTCTTAGACTCTCTGAAGCGCTCTATGATTTGGAGTGGATTCATAAACTGCCGGGAAAAAAGATTATTTTCAAAGGAAATCATGATCTCTGGTGGAGCGGAATCGGCAAACTGAACAGCCTGTTTGATTCCATCCATTTTGTGCAGAATACAGCTTATGAAGCAGAAGGTGTATTTTTGTGCGGAAGCAGAGGATGGATCTGTCCCGGGAATGATGATTTTCGGCTGGAAGATGAGAAAATCTACAAGCGGGAGCTGCTGCGTCTGGAGCTCTCTTTAAAAGATGCAGAAAAGCAGGGCGCCGGAGAGAGGATCGGAGTTCTCCATTTTCCGCCGTCTGCCTGCAGCAGGTGCGGATCGGGATTTACAAGGATGTTTGAGGAAGCCGGAGTCAAGAAAGTGGTCTATGGGCACCTTCATGGTGAAGATGCATTCCGCAGCGGATTAAAAGGTGACCATAAAGGGGTGGAATACAGCCTGGTTTCTCTGGATTATTTAAAATGCAGACCCATGCTGATTAAAGAATAACAGGAGGGTGAGAGGATGATAAAACGTGCAGTATTGATGGTAATGGACAGTTTAGGTGTAGGCGAACTTCCCGATGCAGAGCAGTACGGAGACAAAGGGGCAGATACTCTGGGGCATATTTACCGGGAGTATCCCTCTCTTGCCATACCGAACCTGCAGAAACTGGGATTCGGCAATATCAGGGGTGCTGCAGGCGGGGCTTTTGCTGTCAAAGATCCGGCAGGCGCTTTTGGAAAACTGCGGGAAATGTCAAAGGGAAAAGATACCATTACAGGACACTGGGAAATCGCAGGTCTTTACACAAAGACGCCTTTTAAAACGTATCCCGACGGATTTCCGCCGGTATTTATCGAGCAGTTTGAAAAGGCTATCGGCAGGCAGGTGCTTGGCAATTATACAGCCTCAGGGACTGTCATCATTGAAGAACTGGGGCAGGAGCACGAAAATACAGGAAACCCCATTGTCTATACGTCGGCGGACAGCGTATTTCAGATTGCAGCAAATGTGGATGTGATTCCCCTTGCAGAGCTTTACAGGATCTGTGAGACTGCCCGGGAAATGCTGGTAGGTGAGTGGTCCTGCGGCAGAGTGATTGCAAGACCATATGTAAAAAAAGACGGAAAGCGGACCAGGACTTCTGATCGGAAAGACTATGCAGTATCACCTGCAGGTCTGACCATACTGGATCACATTGCAGCAGGCGGAAAAGAAACCTATGCAATTGGTAAAATTCGCGATATTTTTAATGGGCAGGGCATTACACAATCTGTTCATACGCAAGACAATATGGATGGTGTGGACAAAACCATAGAGGCACTTAACATGGATTTTGAAGGCCTTGTTTTTACCAATCTGGTGGATTTCGATTCCAAATACGGACACAGAAGAGATCCGCAGGGGTATGGAAAAGCTATTGAAGCTTTTGACCGCAGGATCCCTGAAATTCTGGAAACGATGAAGGATGAGGATGTGTTGATTCTGTGTGCAGATCACGGAAATGATCCGGTTCACACAGGCTGGGATCATACAAGAGAACATGTGCCTGTAGTTGTTTTCGGAAAGGATATTCAGGCAGGGGTGGATCTTGGGGTAAGAGATTCCTTTGCAGATATCGGAGCCACGATTTGTGAAATGCTGGGTGTGCAAAAGCCGCATGTGGGCACCGGATTTTATGCGCAGATAAAGAGGTAGAGCCTATGAATATGACAGATATCATTTTAAAAAAAAGGGACAAGCAAAGGCTTACAGAGGAAGAAATCCGCTATTTTGTCAACGGGTACACAGAAGGAAACATTCCGGACTATCAGATGTCAGCCCTGCTGATGGCTGTTTATTTTAACGGAATGAGCAGAGAAGAGACCTATGCCCTTACAGCCGCTATGCGGGACTCGGGCGACATTGCCGATCTTTCCTCCATCAGGGGAATTAAGGTGGATAAACACAGTACGGGAGGCGTGGGAGACAAGACGACTTTGATTGTAGCACCAATTGCAGCAGCCTGCGGCGTACCCATTGCGAAGATGAGCGGAAGAGGATTGGGATTTACAGGAGGAACGGTAGATAAACTGGAATCCATACCGGGATTTCGTACCGTACTGGAAGAAGATGAGTTTGTAGATTTAGTAAATACAAATGGAATTTCCGTCATTGGACAGACCGGAAGCATTGCACCGGCCGATAAGAAAATTTACGCGCTGCGTGATGTAACCGGCACCGTGGAGAATCTCAGTCTGATTACGTCCAGCATTATGAGTAAAAAACTGGCATCAGGAAGCGATGCCATTGTTCTGGATGTCAAGTGCGGGGACGGCGCTTTTATACAGTCACAGGAAGAGGCGGAACAGCTGGCGCAGCTGATGGTGGATATCGGCAATGCAGACGGAAAGCCTACTGTAGCAGTCATTACCGATATGGAGCAGCCGCTGGGCCGTGCAGTGGGAAATACCCTGGAAGTGATTGAAGCCATCGAAACCCTCAAAGGAAACGGTCCTGAAGATATTACGCAGCTTTCAGAGATTTTAGCAGGCATGATGGTTTATATGGGCGGAAAAGCAGAGAGTCCGGAAGAAGGGTATGATAAGGCTGCCCAATGTCTGAAAAATGGAGAAGCTCTTGAAAAACTGCGAGTGTTTATAGCAGGACAGGGGGGAGATCCCCGGATTGTTGATCATACGGAGCTCTTTGCAAAGCATAAATTTGCAGTGGAGATTACCAGTCCGGCTGCGGGATATGTACAAAAACTTCATGCCAAACAGGTGGGTATGGCTTCTCAGCATGCAGGTGCAGGAAGGGCAGCAAAAGAGGATGCGATAGACATGGCTGCAGGCATTTATTTAGGCAAAAAAGCAGGGGAAGCTGTGCTGGAAGGGGAA
>CAUWJW010000038.1:0-14943 GCA_963558985.1 uncultured Clostridia bacterium
TCCGTGAAATGGACTCCGAATATGCAGATATGATCAATGAACAGAACATGTTAGAACAGTTACAGAAATAAATTTTAGATTTAAGTGGGCAGGGCTGTTGCTACCCTTTTCAGCACTGCCCGTTCTATTAAATATTGAAAGGAACCAAGTTGCTATGTCAAAGAAAAAAACGAAAATTTCTCTGATGGGTCTTGTGGCCATGATCTGCGTCACCGTTGCCGGCGGCGGATTTGGAATCGAAGATCTGGTCGGCTCAGTTGGCCCCGGAATGACGATGATTGTATTTATCCTTATCCCTTTTGTTTGGTCTATTCCTTTTGGACTTTCTTCAGCAGAATTGTCCTCTGCATATCCTACAGACGGCGGTATGTATACCTGGGCGAAAGAAGGACTCGGAGAAAAAGCCGGTTTTGTAAGCGGCTGGTGTTATACCGTGGCCGGTTTTGTTGAACCTGCTACTTTCGCAGTTCTCAGTGCAAATTATTTAAAAATGCTGATTCCTATTGAGGTTAACGATTTTATTTACTGGCTGTTATGTGCTGCCCTCATTGCGTTATTTGCTGTTATTAATATTTTAGGTATCAAGCTTGTAAGTAATATGGCTACGGTTATTACAGTTTTGGCAGTTATCCCTTTTCTCGTACTTATTGTGCTTTCTTTTATGAATATTGAGTACAGCCCTGTAAAGCCTCTTATGCCGGAAGATATGTCTTTCCTGGAAGCTGCAGGTCAGGGACTTCTGATCGGAATCTGGTTCAATACAGGATTTGAAACCATTTCTACTATGTCCGGTGAAATCGAAAATGGGGAAAAAATGGTTCCAAAAGCAATCGTTTTAGCTGTGCCGATTATTTCTGTTATGTATATCTTATTTGTTATGCCTGCTCTGGCTGCTGTAGGAAACTGGCAGGACTGGTCTTCTGAAGGTCCTCTTTCCTTTGTTGAAATCGGGGCAATTTTAGGAGGCGCACCGCTCAGATGGGCATTTGTTGCTGCAGGCGGTCTTGCAAGTATGATGATTCTTTGCGAATATATTTTGGCTTATGCTCATTTGATGGCATCTTTCAGCCGCAAAGGGCAGTTCTTCAAAATCTTTTCCAAAGAGCATAAGACTCGCAAAACACCGTATATGGCGATTACGATTTTATCCCTCGTAAGTATTGTCCTTTGTACTTCCGGAAGCTTCATTGAGTTTGTAGGTATCGCTTCTATCTTGTATGCTGTACCTGTTATCATGATGTTTATTGCTAACATCAAGCTGCGTGTAAAAAATCCGGATCTGCAGCTGCCGTTCAAGGTTCCTCTTGGGAATAAAGTTTACTGTATCTATCTGTGTTTCCCAATTGTAATCTATGGAGCCAGCATTTTCGCTGACAACTGGATTGTAGGTCTTGGACTTGCTGCTACCTCTATTCCTGCATATCTCTTCTTCAAGTTCGTTTACAAGGGTGGACGCTACTGGAAAGAAAGACATGCGCTGGAAGCGGCTGAAGTTTCTGCAGAAACAACTCAGGATGCCGGCGACGATAGCGACCATATCGCATAAACACTAATATTTTTACAAATAAATCTTCTGACATAAAGAAAAGGGGCTGTCTTTTGAAAACAGCTCCCTTTTCTTTATATTTTATTTTGGTTATCTGCATTTTTTCAGCAGCTTCTGCCACTGTTCATCTACGTATTCCTGCGTATTTTCAATCATCCATTCGTTTCCGGGACGGAACATATGCTTAAATCTTCCCTGCTTTGCCAAAAACTCTTCAACATGCTTTTTCTTCTTTGGTTCGTAGGTCAGTTTCCATTTTCCGTTTTCAATCTCATACAGGGGCCATACGCAAGTGTCTACTGCAAGCTGGCAAATCTCTGCCAGATCTTCGGCTTCATATCTCCATCCTCTCGGACATGGAGCCAGTACGTTAAGAAACGCTGCACCTTGTGTATAGATGGCCTTACGAGATTTTTCGTGCAGATCTTTAAAGTTTCCCACAAAGGTTGTCTGTGCAGCATAAGGAATGTTGTGGGCTGCTATAATTTCTGTGAGATTTTTCTTGTTCTGCATTTTACCCGGGCTGACTGAACCTGCCGGTGATGTAGTTGCATCTGCATAACGGGGTGTTGCCGAGGATCTCTGGATTCCGGTATTCATATAAGCTTCATTATCGTAGCATACATATACCATATCGTGATTTCTCTCCATTGCCCCTGACAGGGACTGAAGTCCAATATCGTAAGTACCTCCGTCTCCTCCAAAAGCAATGAATTTAAAGTTGTCCTGCACTCTGCCTCTTTTTTTCATAGCTCTGTAGGCAGCCTCTGCTCCACTCAGGGTGGCTGCTGCATTTTCAAAGGCTGTATGGATATAGCTGTCCTCATAGGCAGTGTACGGGTACATAAAGGTTGATACCTCCAAACAGCTGGTTGCATTTGCGATGACTGCCTTATCTTCCGGTTCCAGTGCCCGCAGTACGCCTCTTACTGCAATACCTGCACCGCAGCCTGCACAAAGTCTGTGTCCTCCGGCAAGCCGCTCTTTTTTTTCCACTTCTTTTTTTAAATTATATGCCATTATATAAACCTCGAATCTCTTACACCTATGTAGCGATAAACGTCTCCCGGATCATCATTGTCGTATATGACAAACAGGTCCTGATAAATATCATAAAAATCTTCTACTGTAATATCTCTGCCGCCCAGTCCGTAAATGTAGTTTACTGCATATGGTTTGTTCTCCAGATCATACAGGGAGTTTCGTGCTTCATTGAATAACGGACCTCCGCTGTTGGAAAAGCTCTCTGCCTTGTCCATGATGGCTACGGCTTTTACTTTACACATGGCTTCTGCCAGAGGGATCCGCGGGAATGGACGGAAAACTCTCAGTTTGATGAGGCCTACTTTTTTTCCTTCGCTCCTCAGGCGGTCTACTGCTTCCTTCCCTGTTCCTGCACTGGATCCAATGATAACCAGTGCCACCTCCGCATCGTCCATCATATATTCCTCAAAGAAACCGTAGCTTCTTCCTGTCATTTCTTCGAATTTTTCTGCTACATCACGGATTACCGGCATGGCATCCTTCATGGCCTGTGCCTGCTGTCTTTTGAGTTCCATGTAATAAGGGGAGGTTCCATAAGGTCCTACCGCCAGAGGATTCTCGTGCTTCAGCAGGTAGTTTTCCGGACGGAATTCTCCAACAAACTCCCTGACTTTTTCATCTTCAATCAGTTCGATATTGGATACGCCGTGGCTTGTGATGAATCCATCCTGGCAGATCATGATAGGAAGTCTGCATGCTTCTGAAATAAGAATTCCCTGTATGAAGTTATCGTATACTTCCTGATTTGTTTCTGCATACATCTGCAGCCATCCGGAGTCTCTGGCACCCATGGAGTCTGAATGGTCATTGTTGATATTAATCGGTCCTGACAGTGCACGGTTCACCACTGCCATTGTAATCGGCAGACGGGAAGATGCGGCTACATACAAAAGCTCCCACATCAATGCCAGTCCTGCAGAAGAAGTCGCAGTTACTGCTCTTGCGCCGGCAGCTGATGCTCCCATACAGGTAGACATTGCACTGTGCTCCGATTCAACTGCAATAAATTCTGTATCCACAAGTCCGTTTGCGATGTACTCGGAAAAATACTGAGGGATTTCTGTGGATGGAGTAATAGGAAATGCTCCCATGACATCCGGATTAATCTGCTTCATGGCCATTGCCACAGCTTCATTTCCCGACATTCTATCTCTTATTGCCATTATTTTGCCTCCTTTACAAAGTCGATTGCATCGAACGGGCATACTTTTACACAAATCCCGCATCCCTTGCAGTGCATGTAGTCAAAATCCAGACGCTTTCCATCCTTTACCGGAATGGAGCTGTCCGGGCAGTATGGTATGCACAGCATACAGTGTTTACACTTTTCTTCTTTGAAGACAGGCTTCATGATGCGCCAGTCTCCTGTATTTACCAGCTTTGATGTTGCCGGTTCAAAAATTTCGGCTCCGATGGTCATGTCCTGCCATGTGGACTGCTCATTAATATCTTGTGCTCTTCTTTTCATTAGCTTACCTTTACCTCTTCCATTGACTTTTTCAGTGCTTTCATGTTTCCTGCCACTACATCCGGTTTATGAGAAAATTTATGCCGGAAAGATTCTTCCATGTCTTTAATAAACTGGTCCTGATCAATTACCCTGCTTACTTTTACTGCAGCGGCCAGCATTGGCGTGTTCGGATAATTTTTTCCAAGTGTTTCCATGGATATTTTCTCAGCATCAATTGCGCAGATTTTTCCGCTGTACTGCGGCAGCATCTTTCTTATTTCTTCCGGCTCTTTTTTGCTGTTTATGATCAGTGCTCCGCCTTCTTTGATTCCTTTTGTCACATCTACGGTTCCCAGCAGGGTTTCATCTACTACAACCACATAGTCGGGGTGGTAAATGTTGGAGTGCACTTTGCACGGCTGATCTGTAATCCGGTTGTATGCTGTAATGGGTGCTCCCATTCTCTCCGGACCGTATTCAGGAAATCCCTGGACATGTTTCCCGGAATTAAAGGCTACGTCTGCCAGCAGCAGGCAGGCAGTTTTTGCTCCCTGTCCACCTCTTCCATGCCATCTGATTTCTACAGCTTCATTTCCCTTTGCCATCTTAATACCATTTCCTTTCTGTATCTTATCATTATTAGCGATATTTTCCGTATGAATAAAAAAAAGGCTTCATCCTTGTATAAGGACGAAAACCTGAAATTCCCGCTATACCACCTGATACAACATACTATCATACGCGTCCCTGATTACGGAGGAAAATCCGTCAGAGCTTACTTGTAAATTCAGCCCTGCAGCTCAGAAGTGATTTTCAGTCTGCCTTCTCCTGTTTCGGGCTCGCACCATCCCCGATTCGCTTGCCATTTTAAAAGCGCCTACTCTCTTCGTCACAGCCTTTTGTTTATTTATTTCTTTGTGTATTTTACTCCATCGCACTTTCTATGTCAATATTTTTTATATATTTACCACAAAAAAAAATATTTTTTCTTGTGTATATGCTATAATAAATTCATGAATAAATCACTTGTAAAAATCATTGTTGTTATTACGATTTTCTCTGCAGCTGCAGCTTCTGTCCTTGGTTCCATTGCTTTACTGAGAAGCACGGATTATCTGACTTCGGAAATAGAAGGCAAGATTTTGAGTACGGCTCAGTCTTATGCCCATGACTTCAGCGCCCGGTTCAATCATATGGAGGGACTGACGGACTCTCTGGCTGCCTATGTTTCTACTTCTTTTGATCCTGAGGTCTATACCGGCCTTCCCGGGAAATACTTAAAGGATTATAAGAAACAGCTGGGGAAGGTCATACGGGAAACACTTACTACCACCAGTACAGGACATAGCTTGTATGTGACTTTTAATCCTGCACTTACCTCGGAAACAGATGAAGTCTGGTTCGCTTTTGTGAATGGCAGGCTCACAGAGGTTTCTGCTGATTTTACAAATAACAGACGGGATTTCCGGCTTCCTTATAAGCCGGATATGGCCTATTTTTTCCGTCCCCAGGGAAAGGACTGCGGGATTTGGACCGGGCCGTATTATGACCGTGATATAAAGGAGCAGGTTTTTTCCTACTCCCGCGCCATATATGCAGGCGGGCTTTTTATCGGTGTTGCCGGTGCAGATATCACTGCAGAAGAAACCGTCGAGACGGTAAGCAGGATGACGCTTTATGACAGCGGCTACTCTCTTCTGCTGGATGAGCAGCTGAATCAAATCGTCCCTCCTGCCGAAAATTCTAAATCAGGGGAAAACGGGCTGCCGATGAATCTGCAGACAAAGCTTGCCGATAGAAAAGACCAAGACTCCGGTACTTTTTCCTGCTCACTGGCAGGAGAGAAGCATATCCTTGGATTTTCGCATCTGGATAATGGCTGGGTCTTTCTGACTGTCCAGCCGGAATCAGAAGCTTTTTCTCCCATTCGGTCTTTGAAAAGCGTCATGATTTTTCTTATGATCATTCTTAGCCTGGTGCTGGCAGCTTTTCTGTTTATGTTTTCAAGACCTTTTATTAAAAAGCAACATGCTCTGGAGGAGGAAAACCGTAAAAAGGAAATCATGCTGATTGATCAGTCCAGACAGGCAAAAATGGGAGAAATGATGGCAAATATCACCCATCAGTGGAAGCAGCCGCTGAATACCATTAACCTGATTCTTGCAAATCTGCAGGACAGTTATCATTATGGAGATCTGGATGATGCCCGGCTCCAAAAAAGTGTCTCTAAGGTGGAACATATTATTGGAAAAATGTCCGATACAATTACAGATTTCTCTGATTTTCTGAAGCCATCACATGAAAAAAAGTATTTTGATGTGAACGGCTGTGTTTCCAGTGCGCTTTCTCTCATGGAGGAAAGCATCAATTATGATAAGATTCATGTGGAGACGATTCTTCCTGAAGAAATCATCTGCTTTGGCTATCCCAATGAGCTGACCCATGTAATCTTTAATGCCCTATGCAATGCCCGGGATTCCATCCGCTCCTCCTGCCCTGCGGAGCGCAGTCTGGTTATCCGAGCTTTTTTCTCCGGCGGAAATCTGGAAATTACAATCTTCAATGCAGGCGATTCTATTTTGCCGGAATCCATGCCTCATATTTTTGAGCCGTATTTTACGACAAAGGCTCAGACAGGCGGAACCGGTCTGGGTCTGTATATTTCCAGACAGATTATTGCTGAGAGAATGCATGGACATATGTTTTTTGAAAATGTATCTGGCGGGGTATGCTGCCATATTGAAATTCCTTTAGCAGAAGACAGGGAGGGTCATTCCAATGAATGAAAACTTAAAAAATGTAAAGGTTCTGTATGTGGAAGATGATGCCGAAGCCAGAGAAGAGCTGGCCGACGTACTGAAACGCCGCTGCGGGCGTGTCCTCACCTGTGAAAATGGACGTCGCGGAATTGCACTTTATGAGGATTTTCACCCTGATATTATTTTAGCTGATCTTTATATGCCGGAAATGGATGGAATTGAGATGATACGGCAAATACGGCAAAGGGGCGGTGATCCTGCTGTCCTTGTGCTGTCTGCTGTCAGTGATGTGGATACCATCTTAAATGCTGTAGATGCCGGAATAAGCAAGTACATTTTAAAGCCTGTCAATCTAAAAGAACTGCTTGATTCTCTGGAAGTGCTTGCACAAAGTATTCTGTCTCGCCGCCCGGCTGCCCGGGAGCTTCTCCCTGAAAGGAAAAAGCAGGCTGAAAGCGAAATAAAAAAAGAATTTGCCGCTTTCTTGAAAAATGCTACCGGAAAGGGTCCCCGGGATGTAAGTGTTTTTATCCGGGATGATCAAATTGAAATCCTTGCGTCTGAAGTTTTGACGGTATATGAAAAAAATTTGCTTGACAATTATCAGAATATTATTATAATTAAGCATATCAGAGAACTGTTTTACTCTGCAAAAGAGTCTGACATCTGTCAGCTGGTCGGGTCAATTCTGAAACAAAATGTCCGGCTGAAAGAGGTTTCAGTCAATGCGGAGAAGGACAGAAACAAATTAATACTTACCATAGAGCAGGATGTCTAAAGCTTTTGGCAGACCCCGGCGGTAGTGTCAAAAGAAGCATTCCGGCTTGACGGTCACCATTCCTTTAATTGGAAACTTAGGGAGAAAACGAGAATGTTCGCTGTCTGAGGCCAATGCAAAGTTAGTTTGCATTGGCCTTTTTTAATGAGATTCTCTTGCTTCCTTGAAGTGAGAATGTAAAAAGGAGGTTCGAATCATGATGGAAGAAAGGAAAGTTAATTCACAGACACAATCCGCTGAACTGCATCGCGGGATTAAAGGCTGGCAAGTTACCTTTATCGGGCTCGGCGGCGTAATCGGTTCCTGTTATTTCCTAGGACTGGGCCTTACAATTCAGACTATGGGTCCTGCAGTTATTATTGGCTTTGGTATTGTTGGTGTTATTATCTATGCAGTTATGGTTGCCTACGCTGAACTCCTTGTAAACCTGCCGAGAAAGGGCTCTTTTGTCTCTTATACAAAAGAATTTCTGGGACCGCAGTGGTCGATTGGCATGGGCTGGGCATTCTGGTGCAACTGGGTTGCCTATGTACCGTCTGAGGCAGTGGCTATGGCTACGGTGCTGCAGTATTTGACAGGCTCTACAAGTGCCGCCTTTTACATTGCAACTGCAGTGGGTGCAATGGCGGCAATTACAATTATCAATCTTTGTGCAGTTAATATTTTCGCAAAAGTTGAGTCAGGGCTTGCGATTACAAAGGTTGCCGTTATTATTTTGTTTGTGATTCTGGCATTCGGTATTTGGGTCGGTCTTTGGGGAAGCGAGGATTTCCTTGGCGGAAAGGTTAATTTTGGCGGTGAAATGAGTTTCTCAGAATCCTTATTTCCTAACGGAGCTTTGATTGTGTTCACTCAGATGACACTGGTTCTGGTAACCTGTCAGGGTACAGAAATTGTAGGTCTGGCAGCTGCAGAGTCACAGGATCCGGAGCGTTCTGTTCCAAAAGCCTGCAGAAGTGTTACTTGGAGATTGCTGGGACTGTATATTATTCCGATTATTTTAGTCCTTCTGATTTATCCATGGAATCTGGCCAATGACTCTAACCCTGTATTTGCAGATATTATGGAGTATTATGATATGGGATTCTTTGGAACGGTCATGTCGGCAGTTGTTTTTGTCGCTGCGTTCTCTTGTGCCAATACCGGTTTCTACGGAACCGTTCGAGCAATGTATGGGCTTGCTTGCGAGGGTCTTGCACCTAAATTCCTGACGAAAGTAACGAAAAACGGAAATCCGAGAAATTGTGTCTGGTTTACTTTGGCCTGCATGTGGATTGTTCTTGTTCTAGGTCTTGTTTCTGAACTTACTGGCGCTTTGGAAACTCTGTATGGAAGTCTGCTTTCCATTTCCGGATTTACGGGAACATTGGCCTGGATCGGCATTTGTTTGTCTCAGGTGGTAATGAGAAAGCGTCTGAAGGAAAGAGGCTATGAACCTAGAATCTGTCTTAAGGCCAGAATCAGTGAAAAGCTTGAGTGGCTCCCCCTTGTGGCTGCCTGTGTGCAGGTAGTTGCGCTGATTATGCTGGTAATTGAAGATCAGCTGGTTTTCGGAATTGCACTGGCAGCGGTTGTTGTTCCTATGCTGGTGAGATGGATTAATGTAAAAAGAGGAACAGCGCAGGATGTTATCATGATCAGTGAAGGCGAAAAATCCTTTGATGAAACTTTTCCGGATTTGAAAAAAGCGAAAAAAATTGATTAGATTTTAACATTTATGCAATAGTAAAATCCCCCGGCAAGTGATACTCCGGAGGATTTTACTATTTTCGATCTGTTGGAAATGTTTGATAGAATTACTTTCACACATCTTTTCATCGAAGTCAGAAGATTGTCTTGTACAGGATTTTTCCTGTCTTGTTAATAATATCACAAAATCAGACATTGTAAAATCGTTTTTTTTGATAGTACTATCAATTTTTTATATGGTTTGTAAAAGCTGTCTTCGTTTTGTTTTATATTATGAAATTACAAAACCCGCTAAACGCTTGAAATACTGCGTTACAGCGGGTTTTCACATGGCACCCCCGAGATGATTCGAACATCCGACGCACGGTTTAGGAAGTGTCAAAGGTGCATTGAAATTCCAATAAATTCAGCTATTTGGCACACCTGCGGCACACGAGCAATCAACCTTTTCAGGGCTGCAATGTCAACACTTTCCCCACAGAGCAGGCAGTAAATCTATGATCAATATGCCGCATAACTGCCTGCTCTACTGTACTTGTAAACCTTCTGTTTCTCCATGAGCCTACACCTGTATAATAACTGATACACTCTTCCAGTGCAATATCCTTTGTTTCCCTCACATATCTATTCAGGTACCCTTTCATTTTTCGCAGCCCTTTCCGGTACTGCTCATAATAACGGTGCTTTTCTGCAAGGTCTATTTCCATAATGCGCAGGGTGTCTGATACCCCTGTACCGTTATCAATCATTACGTGGAAAAACTCCTGACAGGCAGGCGGCACCACATCTGCCGCTTTATGAAGTACTCGCCTCACATCGTGCCAGAAATCTTCATCTTCCAGGTGCCTGTAATAAGCTTCTGACGTGTCATCTATCAGCATATCTGCAAGGGTAATATCTTCTGTATCATTTACTGGTGTATCCATGCTTACAGCAGAATTTAAAGGCTCGTTTTGTGCTCTTGCTGTCCTGCCCTGCAGTACTTCATTAAAGGCATTTTTAATATGGTAAGCCAGATAACCGGTAAACTTACCCTTGCCTTCTCTGTAGCCCTCTACCGCCCGCAAAAAGTGGAAGTAAGACTGATTTACCATATCTTCAAGAAACTGTTCGCAGCTGCTTGGATAGTTCTGCAAGTGCCTGCTTGCCATGTAACGGATAAAATCCTGCACCTGCTCCCATAGCTGCGATATATATTCATTCTGGCCGGATTGAATCATCTTTACCAGTTCTTCATTACTGCATTCCATATGCGCCCCCTGCGATAAAATAAAAAGAAGCCAGAGCGGTAAAGCCCCGGCTCCCAAAAGAAAAAAAGGAAGATTTCTTATGCTGTCACTGCCTGATAGTACAAAGCCTTGACTTTGTTATCCAGCACAAAGGCGTCATAATTAATACGCCCCTCCACCAGTGAACCGGACAGACCCGGTGGATCCTGATGGGTTTTGTAGTCAGCAAGCTTAGTCGGTGCGCATGCTGCCATTGGGTGACCGTACAGAAAACCGAATCCTTCCGGTAATCTGGTAGACGGTACCTTAATTACGTTGGCACCGTCCAGAGTGGCCACAACGCCCTTTATCCTTAAATCTTTACCGATATCAGAGTTAAGGTTTAAGTACTTATTCAGCTTGATCAGCTTTAAAGTAGCAGGCGTTACAAGGATATATCTGCCCTCTTCCGGTGCTTCCGCTTCGTCCAGTGCCTCAGAGCCTGCTGTAATTGATTCATAGATATTATCAGCTGTAAGAACCACTGCTTCCGGTTTAATGCCTGCCTTTGTCACGATGACGTTATAGGTATAAGTGTCCACCTCCGGGATTACAACCTCCCTCAGCTGACGTACAAGGGCTGTACCTGCCTGTAGTGTGCCCTTTGTCTCATCGGTATCAAGCTTGTCTATCTCAAAGGTAAAGGAACGGTCTTTTGTCAGGCTCATGGACTGCGTATCTGCGTCCAGTGTGGCTACCTTCCCATAATGCGACCAGTTACCTTCCGCAATATTGTTTCTTCCATAGTCCTGCATAGGCGCTGTACCGATCCTGTAGATCTTAACCTCATGAGCACCCTCAAAGCTGTACTTTGCCCCGGCGATCAGAGAGACTTTGCTTTCTCCCTTCATCATCTCATCAACTGTATTTTGAAATTGTGTTGCTAATTGAATTGCCATTATCTACACTCCCCTTTCAGCTCCATACATGCTTTCATATGGGCATCAAAGTCTTCTACCGTTGCGCAGTTTTCCTGCATGTACTGCTCCATATAAGCCTCAAACAGGTCATAAGGCATTTTGCTAAAGTCCGGAACTGCCTGATCAGCAACCTTGCTCAGCGTGTCAATCACATTAAGCAAAAGCTTTGCATGCTTTTCCTTCTCTCGCATGAGTCTTTCTGCAACAATACGGTTTACCTCATCTTGTGTAAATGTTCTTTGTTCTTTCATGTTCTTTAATCCTTTCTACCGCTTAGTTATTCGTTACCGCCTTTATCCAGTGGCGTATCCGGTCTGAGTGCCTGCGCAGCGCTGGGAAAACTGCACAGGCCTTGGAGAAAATCCGGAATTGCAGATAAACAAAAAAACGTGAAAATAACTGACCCTAAGTCAATTATTCCCACGCCGCTTATTAACAGCTTACACCCTTGTATCTGGGTGCGGTACTATCCTTTTATTTACCTGCACCACTATTATACCACAGTGATTATTCCTTTGCAAGTACTTGAAATTCCAACAGTATCATGCATTTTTACTTTTGTCTGCCTGATAACTTATGTAAATACGATTGTACCGCTCTGAATTCTGATTCTCTTTGATTTTGGCGTTACGCAGCACCGGATCTATCAGCTCCATAATCTGCATACGCTCGCTTGGCGTTTCATAAGATATTTCAATTTTTACCAACTTATCACCTCCTTCTTTGACAGGTTTTGACAGGTTTTCAGTGTTGGGTTTCCGTCATTCTCCCTTTCAAGGTCTCCGAAATCTCCGAATAATTCCTTTTTAGGGTGTCGGAAATGTCGGAATACCCCCTTGCCATCTCCCGGCCGTACATGATACAATGAAGTTGCGAGTTTCGGTTGTATCATGTACGGCCGGAAAGAGTCTCTGTCATGTATTTGACAGGGGCTTTTTATTTATTACAGGTAAGTATCAGGTATATAGCTTTTAAGATGATCTCATCTGCACCCTGCAGGAGCTTATTAATTGTGCGGATTGCCCGTTCTCTTTCTTTCTGGTCCATTTTTCTTACCTCCCAAGCCCCATCATAGTCAGGCAGTACGCATACCCATTCAGAAAGCCCCTCTTTTCATATGCAACCTCAGATGAGCCGATTAGATTCTCCAGAGAACAAAACAGCCCCTTGTCCTGCTTTACGATTGACTCCAGTTTTTCATAATAAGCCTCGCGTGCAGCCTTAACCTCTTCCGAATCTTCAGCAAGATTATAGTCATCACTATAAAAATACCGCTCCAGCTCTTTCTTTAACTTCTCATTCATTTTATGTACCTCCTATACTCCAAACTCATACAGTGCCCCTGTAATCCACAGGGCTATCATAATGCCTGCAGGTGCGCCCATTAAGGCGCCTGTGATTCTATCCTTCATGACTGTCACCACTTGGAATTGCGTTATCTAGTGTGAAATTTATATAGGACAGCCTGTCAACTACATCACTGAGACTGTCAGCTATTTCTATCACACTGCAAATATTCTTGTCTGAATCGTACCATGCACATTCCTTACGGACACACGGTCTAAAACTCTGTTGCATTGGGCAAAACATTATTGCACCTCCTAATATCTTCATTCTTCCACATGATACCGTATAAGGTCTGCAGCTACTGCCAGCAGTCTGAGGCTGCACTGCTCTTCACTGTCTACGAACAGGGCGCAGTTGTTGCTGCATTCTGCTTTGCAAATTGGACAAAATTTATTCATGAGTTACCTCCTTAATATCCTCTAATATCTTTCTCCACATATTCCGCACAGTGCGCCAGTTCGGCAATGGAGCACCAAAACTGATTATTTTCATGCCTTGTAAAAGCACACTCCTTCACGCATGCGTGAAGCTCGCTACGGCCTCCACTGATTATTGTTGCCACTGATAAAAGCGGGCAGATACCTCTAATTAATTCCATTATTTTACCTCTCTTTCTTTTTCTCATAATCACGCTCCGCCCTTATAAAGTCTCCCATAATGGTAAGAAACGTAAAATGGAGCTTAAAATCTTCCTTACACTCGGACAGATTAACATCTTGGCATTGCTCTGGGTTGATATTTTCCGCTGCCAATGATGGGCTTGATCCAGATGTTGCAAAGTAAATCATGTCAAAATAGCTGATATATTCAATGGTGATATTTTCATTATCATGCCATTCGTGAATAATTGCCGATCTGTCCAGTTTTCCGTATTCATAAAAACCAATATACTGTTGTTTCATTTACAAGTTCCTTTCTTTGCCGGTGTACTGCTCTCTATATACCTTTGTTATCCACTCTTTCTTTACGCAAACGTTGGAATTTCAACTCTTATAAAGGTGGAGGGGGTACTCCTCCTTTAGCGTAAAGACCGTAAAGGCGGAGGGGGGTACTCTCTCTTTATAAATGTGTATTTTTCAATACTTTACATAAAGAAGGAGTACTTTTCATAGGGCTGACAGAGAGACATAATTTTTTCTATCCTTTCCCGGCTTGCCCTCTGTCTTTAAAGTTATCTTTTCTTCTTTTTTAAGCTCGTTCTTTGCGTTCTTCATAGCGTTTTTGCTTATACCTATAGCTTCTGCAAGTTCCATCAGTTCCCCGTTTTCCAGAGACCCCTCATGTTCCTGTAACGTCTCAAGAATAAACTCCTTCGCCTCCTCCTTTGCCGGTGCCTGTCTTGTTGTGTACTGATCTTCCTGCACAAAGTCTTTATCATGCTTATCTGTAAAGCCTTTCGGATTCAGCTTTCCGCCCTCCATATCAAACAGTAAGGTTTTAGCCAGCTGAGCATAATTATTTTTCTCTTGTGATATGTAATAAAGTCCGTTTCTCAGCTTACCATTTAAAAATACAACTCTTGATATGTCCCACAGATCGGAGCTGTCAGCAAGCCTTTTTCTTCCCCATGTACCGCTTGACTTGTTCGCATGAGCAATTAGCAGTATTGTTACTTCATACTTATTGCAAAGCCCCACAAGCGGATTAAAGCATTGTCTCATCTGGTTACGGCTCCCCATCTGCATCTCTGGCGGAATAAAGCTTTGTATTGGGTCAAATACCACCACTTCCGGACGATATTGTCCGATTAAAGTCTCAATCAGCTGTTCTCCAAACTGCAACTCTTGAAATCTTTCATCTGTCAGATCCATGAAAAGGATATTTTCCATATTGCCCCCATGTTTTGCAATTTTGGGTTTTAATACCTCAGATACAGGGTCTTCCGAGCTGAAAAACATGACCTTCTTAGGCTCATCAATAAAATCATGCTGTGCTTGCAGTTCTTCAAAAGGTGTAGGCCTTCCGCTGCTGAGAGCTGCAAGTATCGCTGTCCATGTGGTAGTTTTTGCACTTCCTCCATCTCCGCCTATAGTGATTAATTGATTACGTGGCAGGAACCCTTCCACAAGCCAGTCCACCTTTTTAACTTCTACGTCTTGAAGAGTTTTTACCTTTACATTATCTTCCCCTTTCACCTTCCAC